>JAYVSF010000271.1:0-11688 GCA_043775605.1 Myxococcales bacterium | reverse complement strand
TCAAGGACTGGCGCCTCGTGCTCCAGATCCTCGTCAACATCCCGCTCGCGCTGATCGGCTCGGTGGTCGGCATCTTGCTCACCGATCGGACGTTCTCGGTCGCGACCCTGATCGGCTTCATCACCCTGTGCGGCATCGCGTCGCGCAACACCATCATGATGATCTCGCACTACCTCCACCTGGTGAAGGAGGAGGGTGAGCGCTTCGACCGGGCCATGGTGGTGCGCGGATCGCTCGAGCGGCTGGTGCCGGTGCTGATGACCGCCTTCACGGCGGGGCTGGCGCTGGTGCCCCTGGTCCTGTCCAAGGGCCAGGCCGGCAAGGAGATCCTGTATCCGGTCGCGGTGGTGATCCTCGGCGGCCTCACCAGCGCCACGCTCCTCGATCTCATCGTCACCCCGGCCGTGTTCTTCAAGTTCGGCCGATCCGCCGTCGAGAAACAGCTCGCCGCCAACGAGGCGGCGCGGGTCGCCGTCGTGTCCGCAGCTCCGTCCCCCCTCACGATCCAGGAGAACACCGATGCTGAATCGATTCCATCGCCTGCCATCTAGTCTGACCCTCGCGCTGGGGCTGACGCTGGCGCTCGCCGGCTGCAAGAAGTCGGGCGACGCCAAGCCGGCGTCGACCGGGTCCACCAAGCCGCCGCCGGCTGCTCCCGTCTCGGCGCCGACGCCACCCGCTACCCCTCCTGCCGATCACCCGCCCGAACACCATGACGAAGGCGGGGAAGGCGCTGCCGAACCCGCGACGGTCGCGCCCACGAGACTCGGCGAGGCCGGGACCATGATCGAGGCCGCCGCGCAGGAGCTCGCCGCCATCGTCAGGGATGGTGACCTGGCGAAGGCTCATGTCGTCGCCGATCGGCTGGCCAAGCTCGGCGCGGCGCTGCCTGCGCTCGCGACCAAGGCCGGGCTCGGCGCCGACGACGTCAAGGCCGTCACCATCGCGGGCAAGAAGCTCGGGCTCCTGTTCGGCGACATGGACGAGGCCGGCGACGGCGGCAAGCGCGACGAGGCCCAGGCCGTGTTTGCGCGTTACGGCGAGCCGCTCGCGACGATCAAGGCCAAGACCGCCGGTTCGACCAGGTAGGTGCACCCATGAGCACGCCATCACAGCTCTCGATCGCGGTCGGGTTCGCGCTGGCCGTCGCGGCCTGCGGTCGATCGACCACGAAACCCGCCGACCAGGCGAACTCGGTGCCCCCGCCTGCGCTGGTCACATCCGATCACAGCGCGCACGGCGACCACGCGACCGAACCGCCGCCCTCGCCCGCGACCGCCCCGTACCGCATGAACGTCACGCCGACCGTGCCGTACGAGCCGGGCAAGCCCACGCCGCTGACCCTCGAGTTGCTCGCGCCCGGTGGCGCCCGGGTCCGTGAGCTCGAGGTCGTTCACGAGAAGCTGCTGCACTTCATCGTGGTGTCGACCGACCTCAGCTACTTCTCGCACGAGCATCCCGCGCAGCAGCCCGACGGGACGTTCACCCACGCGCTGGGCATGCTGCCCCATCCGGGATCGTACAAGGTCTACGGCGACTTCACGCCCAGGGGCGGTGCGCGGGTCGTGACCGAAGCGTCGCTGACCGTGGCGGGCCGGTCGCCGCCCGCGACGCCGCTTGTGCCCGTGGGTTTGCCCGCGCATGCGACGTTCGGCGACTTCGACGTGGTGTTCGCGGCCAATCCGGCGCCGGTCGCCGGCGGCGCGACGATGTTGTCGTTCACGGTCTCGACCAAGGGCACCCCGGTGACCGACCTGCGTGACTACCTCGGCGCGCGCGGCCACTGCGTCATCATCAGCGAGGACACGACCAAGTTCCTGCACAGCCATCCGCTCGAGGGGGTCAGCGGCGCCGAGGTCCAGTTCCACACCGTCTTCCCCGGGCCCGGCAGGTACAAGGTGTGGGCGGAGTTCCGACCCGCCGGCCAGCCACTGATCGCGAGCTTCGTGATCGACGTGCCCCCGGGCTCGCCGGGCGCGACCGGCGGCCATGACATGTCGATGCCGATGGCCATGCCCATGCCGACCGATCAGGACCGCCACACCCACTGAGGTCGCGTCGCGGTCTGGTCGAGGTCGCGTCGCGGTCGCGTCGCGGTCGGGTCGAGGTCGCGTCGCGGTCGCGTCTTGGAAACGATTCTGGAGCCGGTGCGCGGGTATGATCCGCGGACCTACGGTTTACGAAACCGTTGCTCTACCACTGAGCTACACCGGCGAAGGCCCTATGCCTACCCGACTCGTCGAGCGGGCGCAAGGTGGGCGGCGCGGCGATCGTACGCGAGTGTCGCCAGCACGTGGCGGCGATCGTCGCGCTTCATGCGGCGCCGTTCGGTCGCGGGCGATCAGTTGTCGATCCATGTCACGCGCGGGGCGGTGAAGTTCAGGTAGAACCACCAGCCGCGCACGCCGTTGTTGATGTCGAGGTCGGAGAAGGGCGCGCAGTTGGTGTTGTTGGGGCCCGGCGGATCGCCGCCCGGAAACAACGTCGACAGCGGCTGGCCGCCGACGAGGGGCAGCGTCGCGGGGATCATCGTGTTGTTGGCGTCGACCTCGGCGAGGAAGCCGCGCAGCAGCCCGTTGACGGTGTTGTCGGCCGGACTGCCGACGTAGGTCGCCGCGACCTGTGCGTCCCGCAGCGTGACGGGGATTCCGCCAAGGTCGATCGAGAGCCTCGCCGGGGCCGAGACGTAGCAGGGCCCGGTCGGGCTGGTGATCGTCGGGGTGTAGCCGTGCGTGGTGCCGGCGATCGGGCTGAGGCAGGTTCCGGCGACCTGGCTGGTCGCCATCGTCGCGACCACTGGCGAGGCCGGCAGCTGGCGGCAGATCGTGGTGGCGATGGGGGCGGTGCAGCTCGGGTAGTGCACCTCCATCACGACGGCGGGCGTGGCCGGCGCGAGCGGCCGGAACACGGTCGCGATCGAGAGGTCGAGGACGCCGTCGGGTGGGTTGTCGCCGTCGGTCTGGATGCGGGTCTGGAGCCGATCGTTGACCGCGAAGCCGGCCAGCGGCGTGTCGGTGACGTCGCGGCAACCGAGGAAGTTGAAGTACACGTGTGGGTCGCGCAGATCGAGATCGCTCATCCGGAACGCGGTCGGCGATTCCGGCTGGGCGATCGCCGCGTCGGCGGCGGCATCGGTCGGCGCGTCGGTGGCGGCATCGGTCGGCGCGTCGATCTCAGCCGCATCGGTCGTCGTCCCATCGATCACCGCCCCATCGATGGCGCCACCGGGACGTGCGTCATCACCGCAGCCACCGGTCATGGCCCCTGCGCCGAGCAGGATCATGGAGACCGCGCCCCTCGTGATCATCATGCACGCCAGGGTAGCACCGTCGACGCTGGTGTGGTGCGGGCGATCAGGCGGCGGCGAGGGCGCGGGCGGCGGCGGCGGGGTCGGCGGCGGTCCAGACGGCGCGGATGACGGCGATCGCATCGGCGCCAGCGGCGCGGGCCTCCGCGGCGCGGGCAGGGGAGTCGATGCCGCCGACGGCGACCAGGCGGGTGGCGAGCGCGGCTGAGGTGAGCGCGGCGCGGGCGGCGGCGAGGGCGGGCAGGCCGAGCGGCGAGCCGAACACGAGCTTCGATGGCGTCGGGAAGATCGGGCCGAGCTGGACGAGGTCCGCGCCAGCATGGGCGGCGAGGAGCGCGGCCTCGACGGCGTGGCGCGAGCAGCCGAGCATGAGCTGGCCACCGCACGCGAGGCGGGCGGCTGCGAGCTCGAGGCCGTCCTCGGGCAGGTGGACGCCATCGGCGCCGCACGCCAGCGCGACGTCGAGGCGATCGTTGACGATGACCGCCGCGCCGCGCGGTCGAGCGACGGCGAGCGCGGCCCGGACCAGCGTCGCCAGGGCGCGTCCGCCGAGGTCCTTCTCGCGGACCTGGACCCACGCGGTGCCCGGCTCCACGCCGTCGAGCGCGCGGGCGATCGCGTCGGCGAAGCCGGCAAGGCCGCCCATCAGCCGGCGATCGGTGATGAGGCAGAGCCGTGCGGCGAGGTCGCCCACGCCTACTCGATCAGCCCGACCAGCGGCGACGACGCGTTGGCGTAGGCCCGCATCGGCATCCGGCCGGCGAGGAAGGCCTTGCGCCCGGCCTCGACGCCGAGCCGCATCGCCTCGGCCATCAACACCGGCTTCTTCGCGCCGGCGATGCCGGTGTTCATCAACACGGCGGTCGCGCCCAGCTCCATCGCGATCGCCGCGTCGGACGCGGTGCCGACCCCGGCGTCGACGATCACCGGCACCGACAGCTCGTCGATGATGATCTTCAGGACATGCGGGTTGCGGATGCCGAGGCCCGAGCCGATCGGCGCGGCCAGCGGCATCACCGCCAGGCAGCCGGCGTCGACCAGCCGCTTGCACGTGATGAGATCATCGCCGCAGTACGGCAGCACGGTGAAGCCGTCACGGACCAGCACCCGCGCGGCCTCGACGGTGGCGGCGTTGTCGGGGAACAAGGTCTTGGGATCGCCGATGACCTCGAGCTTGATCAGCTCGTCTATGCCCAGCTCGCGCGCGAGGTGGCAGGTGCGGATCGCCTCGTCCGCGGTGTAACAGCCGGCGGTGTTGGGCAGGAGCAGCACCTTCGATCGATCGATCGCGTCGAGCACCGTCGGCGCGCCCGATGACAGGTCGACCCGGCGCAGCGCCACGGTCACCATCTCGGCGCCCGAGGCCGCGATCGCTGCCCGGGTCTCGTCGATCGACGCGTACTTGCCGGTGCCGACGATGATGCGCGACGAGAAGCGGCGGGAGCCGAGAGTCCAGGAATCGTCCGCGGGCGAGGTCATGCCGCTGTGTATCACCCGCCGCCGACGAAGGTGACCAGCTCGAGCCGGTCGCCGTCGGCCAGCACGACGTCGGCGTGGGTGGCGCGCGGCGCGATCACCTGGTTGCGCTCGACCGCCACCCGCTTGCCGGCGAGGCCCAGCAGCGCGATCAGCCCGGCGATCGTGGTGCCGGCGGCCACCTCGCGCGCGAGGCCGTTGACCGTCAGGTGCAGCACGCCGGCCCCGCCCGCGGCCTCTCCGGTGGTGGACATCGGGCGGACCGTACCGCGTTCATCGGCTGCGCAGATCCACCGCTCTCCACCGCTCACAGCGCGGGTCCGACCGATGACTCGGCGCCGCGGTGGAGCCTGTTGGATCTCGCGCGGTTCCGGGTCGCCAGTGTGCGGATCTCCACCGCGACGCAGCGCGACAACTGTGAGGATCGCGACATCGGCGCCCCGGTCGATCATGGGAATGTGAAGGGCAGGTCACGCCTCCCGAGGGGCCCCGCGAGGCAAGCCCCCGGAACCGCGTGACCGATCCGGGCCCGCGGTTCCGGCACCGCGCTTGCTTTACTCCCGAGTGGCCCCCCACCAGGAGTGATCCCATGGCGCTTGGCATCGCACGCCCCCAGCTTCCCCCGACGTCGATCAGCACAGTGCTCGGCCGTACGTCCCCATCGGGGCCCGAAGATCCAGCGCGCATCCGCGCCTCGATCGCTCGGGCGCCGCTGTTCGCGGCTCTCCCGATCTCCGCGATCGAGGACCTCTCGATGCGGGTTGCCGTCCGGCGGGTCAACGCCGCGGCCAACGTCGTGGCCCAGGACGAGGCCGGCGACTCGGTGTTCGTCATCATGACCGGCCGGGTGAAGGTCGTGCTGTTCGGCGACAGCGGCCGCGAGGTCACGCTGTCGGTGCTGCGGCCCGGCGACTCGTTCGGCGAGATGGCGCTGTTCGACGGCGCTGCCCGCTCGGCGAGCTGCATCGCGATGGAGCCGTGCGCGCTGCTGGTGCTGTCGCGCGAGGACCTGATGCGCCACATCCAGGCTCACCCGCGGACCGCGATGAATCTGCTCGGTGAGATGGCTCGCCGCCTGCGCCGCGCCGACCAGACCATCGCGCAGCTCGCGCTGTGCGACGTCAACGAGCGGCTCATCCACCGCCTGGTCGGCCTGGCCCGCGAGGAAGGCGCCGAGGGCCCCGAGGGCTGGGTGGTGCGTCGGCGCCCGACCCAGCAGGAGCTCGCCAACATGATCGGCTCGTGCCGCGAGACCATCTCGCGCGCCTTCAACCAGCTCGCGCGCGACGGCCTGATCATCGCCCGCGGCCGCGCCCTGGTCGTGACCTCGGCACTGATCGAGAAGTCCGAGCGCAAGAAGGCGGCATAGCCCCCCCGCGCGATCCCGGGAATCTCCCGCCAGATCGCGTCGTTAAGTTGACAGCCCCCATGGGCTGAGCCAAACCTCGACCGTGAGCGAACCGTCGATGCGTGCGCCGGTGGAGGCGGCGGTGGTCATCACCGCGAGCCCGCCGATCCGCGCCACCGCGGTCGAGGTCGATCGCACGGCCTTGTGCGAGAACGCGCGGTTGATCGCCAACCTGACCGCCACGCCGGTGGTCGCGGTGGTCAAGGCCGACGGCTACGGCCACGGCGGGCCCGAGGTCGCGCGCGCGCTCGAGGCGGCCGGCGCGGTCGCCGGCTTCGCGGTCAGCCTGGTCGAGGAGGGCGTGACCCTGCGCGACGCCGGCGTCCGCCTGCCGGTCATGGTCATGGGCCCGTCGCAGGCCGGCGGCCACGACGAGATGATCGGCCGCGGCCTCACGCCGGTGGTGTCCGACCCCGGCGAGCTGCACGCGCTGACCGCGATCGCGCGGGTCCGCGGTCGCCGGCTCGCGGTCCACCTCAAGGTCGACACCGGCATGAGCCGGCTCGGGGTCGCGCCCGAACGTGCGCCCGGACTCATCGCCAGCGCCCGCGCCAACGGCGTCGACATCGCCGGGCTGATGACCCACCTGGCCAACGCCGACAGCGACGATCCCGACGATCCCGACTGCTTCACCTGGCACCAGCTCGGCCGGTTCACCGAGATCCTCGCGGCCATCGGCGAGGTCCCCGGCCTCATCCGCCACGCCGCCAACAGCTCGGGCGCGATGCTGTTCCCGGCCGCGCGCCTCGATCAGACCCGGGTCGGCCTCGCGCTCTACGGCAACGGCTCGTGGGCGACCGACCAGGCGCTGCCAGCGCCGCGGCGTCAGGCCCTGCGCCTGGTCAGCCACGTCGCCCAGCTCCGCCACGTCGAGGTCGGCGCTCGGGTCGGCTACGGCGGGGTGTGGACCGCGGCCCGCCCGACGGTGGCGGCGATCCTGCCGCTGGGCTACGCCGACGGCCTGCCGCGCCGGCTGACCGGGCAGGGCGCCGCGATCATCGCTGGCCGGCGCTGTCCGTTCATCGGCGCGGTGTCGATGGACATCGTCATCGCCGACGTCACCGACCTGATCGGCGTCGAGGTTGGCGACGAGGCCGTGCTGATCGGCCATGGCCAGGGTCGGTTCGGCGCCGATCTCATCACCGTCGCCGAGGTCGCGCGCTGGGCCGGCGTCACCGAGTACGAGGTGACCTGCGGCCTGTCGAAGCGCGTGCCGAGGGTCTACCGGTGACCCGCGACTCCGACGACGATGACGCGCCCGGGATCGGCCGCGCGATCGCCGTCGGCCTGTTCGACGTCGTCCGGCCGGTGATCCAGTTCGTCGACCGGGTCGGCGATCACGTGATCCTGTGCGGGCGGGCCCTGGCCTGGCTGCCGCGCCGGCCGCAGCGGCCTGGCAACTACGTCGACGCCCTCGAGTACATCGGCGTCGGCAGCCTCGGCATCATCCTGCTGGTCGGCCTGTTCACCGGCGCGGTGATCGCGCTGCAGGCAGTGTTCGCGTTCAAGCCGTTCCACCTCGAGTCGTACGCCGGCGGCACCAGCGGCAAGGCCCTCGCGGTCGAGCTGGCGCCGGTGCTGACCGCGCTGATGCTGGCCGGCCGCGCCGGCTCCGGCATCGCCACCGAGATCGGCACGATGCGCATCACCGAGCAGATCGACGCGCTCGAGTCGATGGCGGTCAACCCGATCCAGTTCCTGGTCCTGCCGCGCCTGGTCGCCGGCATGATCATGGGCCCGGTGCTCACGCTGCTGTTCTTCGTTGTGTCGATGGCCGGCGCCTACGTCATCGCGGTCATCGGCCAGGGCGTCGATCAGGGCCAGTTCATCCTCCACGTCCGCGAGCTGGTCACGCTGCGCGACGTGCTGCAGGGCCTGATCAAGGCGGTGGTGTTCGGCCTGCTGGTCACGCTGATCGGCTGCTACCAGGGCTACAACGCGTCGGGCGGCGGCCGCGGGGTCGGGCTCGGCACCACCCGCGCGGTGGTCATCTCGTCGGTGATGATCCTGGTCAGCGACTACCTCATGGCCAACGTGCTCTTGCGCGTCATGGCCACCGACGGAGGTGGCTGATGGCGGCGGCGGCGTCCGCGGCGGCCCGCGGCCCAGTCGACGACGATGGCGTGCCGCTCGATCGGCCGCACCCGCGCTGGCACGTGCGGGTCCGCGGCCTCGAGAAGGCGTTCGGCGACAACGTCGTGCTGTCCAAGCTCGACCTCGACATCGAGCGCGGCAAGATCAACGTCATCATCGGCGCGTCCGGCGCCGGCAAGAGCGTGCTCATCAAGCACTTCATGTGCCTCCTGCGCCCCGACCGCGGCTCGGTCTGGGTCGACGGCACCGACGTGTTCGCGCTCGACACGCCCGCGCTCGCGAAGTTCCGCCGCAAGTTCGGCCTGGTGTTCCAGTTCGCGGCGCTGTTCGACTCGCTGTCGGTCGAGGACAACTGCGCGTTCCCGCTACGCGAGCACACCAGGAAGAGCCGGGCCGAGATCAAGGCGATCGTCGACGACCGGCTGGCGTCGCTGGGCCTGGCCGGAACCCAGAAGAAGTTCCCGGCCGAGCTGTCGGGCGGCATGCGCAAGCGGGTCGGCCTGGCCCGGGCCCTGGTGCTCGAGCCCGAGATCCTGATGTTCGACGAGCCGACCACCGGCCTCGATCCCCTGGCCACCCGCAACGTCGACGAGATGGTCCTGGCGACCACGGAGCGGTACAACGTGACGTCGGTGGTGATCTCGCACGACATGGCCTCGGTCTTCCGCATCGCCGATCGGATCGCGCTCCTGCACCAGCGCCGGATCCAGGCGGTCGGCACCGTCGACGAGATCCGCCAGTCTGCCGATCCCTACCTGCGCGAGTTCATCACGACGTCGGGGGTCGGCGCGGCGTTGGCCGCTGGCTCGGGCGAGCCGGTCGCCGGAGGCCCGCGATGAGGCGGCTGTCAGCGGGGGTCAAGGTCGGCGTGCTGTTCCTGGCCGTGATCGGCGGCGGCTACGCGGTGTGGGACGGCCTCGGCGTCGATCCGGCGGGCCGCAACAACATGAAGCTGTGGGCCCAGCTCCGCGACGCCTCGGGCATGCCGATCGGCTCGCGGGTCGTGGTCGCCGGCCTGCCGGTCGGCGAGATCACCAGCCTGACCATCGACGGCCGCTACGCCCGGGTCAAGTTCAAGGTCCGGCGCGACGTGCCGATGTGGTCGTCGGCGGTCGTGTTCAAGAAGGCGACCTCGCTGCTCGGCGACAACTACCTCGAGATCGATCCCGGCACGCCCGAGACCACCGACCCGGCCGGCGCGGTGGTCAAGAACGACCGCCTGGTCGACGGCGATCAGATCGTGCGCGTGGTCGAGGCGACGTCGCCCGATCAGCTCCTGCGCCGAATCGAGCAGAGCCTGCCTGCGGTCGACGACGTCCTGCTGTCGGTGAAGTCGCTGTCGGACGACATGCGGCGCGTGGTCAACGGCCCGATCGCGTCGGTGGCGGCCAAGGTCGACACGCTGGTCGATCGCGAGGGCAAGACGGTGTCGGAGATCCTCGAGCGCGCCGATCGCTCGATGGCGCGGATCGAGGCGATCACCGCCGACATCCGGGCGTTGACCGGCAACGCCGACGAGCGGGTCACCAAGATCCTCGACAACCTCGACGCCGCGTCGGCCGAGGCCAAGACCCTGGTCGCGACCGCCAAGGACGAGGTCACGCTGACCGGCGACAAGCTGCGGCAGAAGCTCGACCTGGTCGATCAGGTGGTCGCCAACACCGAGAGCATCACCCGCAAGATCGACGGCGATCAGGGCACGCTCGGCCGCCTGGTCAACGATCCGACGATCGCCGACAACGTCGAATCGATCACCTCCGACGCCAAGGGCTTCCTCGGCACCCTGTTCGGGCTGCAGAGCTACGTCGGCCTGCGCTCCGAGTACAACGTGGCCTCCGGCCTGGCCCGCCACTACGTCTCGATCGAGCTGCACACCCGGCCCGACAAGTTCTACCTGATCGAGCTCGAGCGCGGCCCGCGCGGCAACTACCCCGACACCACCCTCGAACTCGACCCGACCACGCCCGACGGCGCCGCCGGGATCTGGACCCGGCGCGCGGTCATCACCGACAAGATGCGGTTCACGTTCCAGTTCGCCAAGCGGTTCGGTTGGCTGACCCTGCGCTACGGCGTCAAGGAGTCGACCGGCGGCATCGGCGCTGACTTCGAAGGCCAGTGGTGGGACCGCCACCTCCGGCTGTCGGCCGACATCTTCGACGCGACCTTCGACACCTACCCGCGGGTCAAGCTCGCGGCCGCGCTCGAGCTGTTCCGCGGCATCTACATCGTCGGCGGGGTCGACGAGCTGCTCAACCAGCCCGACACCCTGCGCATCGACACCGGCGCCGGCACGGTCCCGGCCCAGTTCGACGAGTTCCACTTCGGCCGCGACTTCTTCGTCGGCGGCCTGGTCCGCTTCAACGACCGCGACCTGGCCGCGCTGCTCGCGATCGGCGGCTCGGCCCTCGGCGGCGTCAGCGGCAGCAGCAAGTAGCCGTTCCGGCGCGGCGGCTCACGGCGACGGATACAGATCGACGCAGGCGCGGACGGTGGCGGGGACGCCGGGCTCGGGCGTCATCGGGCCGGTGCCGCCGTAGGTCTGGCGCTGCGCGGTCGTGATTGCGCGGGTGCTGGCGATGGCGCCGAGCACGGTGGCGCCCTCGGTGGCCGTGCGCGCGTATCCGTTGGCGTAGTCGACGTGATAGAGGCCGAAGCGCGGGCCGAAGCCCTCGGCCCACTCGAAGTTGTCGGTGAGGCTCCAGTGGTAGTAACCGCGGACGTCGACGCCGTCGGCCCGGGCCCGCGCGATCTGCTCGAGCACGCGAACCACGTTCTCGGCGCGGCGGGCGCCGACCTCGGTGGCGATGCCGGCCTCGGTCACGACCAGTGGCAGCGCTGGGTAGCGCGCCCCGAACGACGCCAGGACGTCGTACAGGCCGGGCGCGTCGAACTCGTAGCCCATCGAGGGCACGCAGTGGGTGGCGTCCTTCGGCGGCAGGCACGCGCCGAGGTCGAACGCGTTGAAGCACGGAGTCAGGTCGACGACCGGCAACAGCATCGTGTGGCCGGTGACCCCGGCGCGGAAGTAGTACTGCAGGCCGACCCAGTCGAGGCTGCCGCGCCACTCCGGGTGGGGCTCGTCGAGGGTGCCGTCGAGGTCGGGGTCGAAGCCGCCCTGGGTCAGGGCGTCGATCATCAGGTAGTGGAAGGCGTAAACGAACCGGTCGCGGGCTGCGACGTCGCGCGGGTCGGTCGACGGCGCGCCGTCCGCGGCCGGCTGCCACGCCCCGACCGACATGGTCAGGCCCACCGCGGCGGCGACGCCGTCGTGGTCGGCGTCGATGGTGTCGCCGGTCCTGATCGCCGCGGCCATCGCGACGTGGGCCTTCAGGGTGTCGCGCACCACGGGGACGAAGTCGTGCAGCAGGTTGCCGAAGGTGAAGCGGCCGGGCGGGAAGGCGCC
>JAYVSF010000270.1:0-5850 GCA_043775605.1 Myxococcales bacterium | reverse complement strand
GCTACAGCAGGCGCAGGAAGAGTCGAAGCGGACCGGCCGTCGGCTTGGCGCGACCTTGGCCCGCCTGGGCCTGGTCCCCGACAACGTGCTGACCCAGCTGGTCGCGCGTCAGTACAGCCTGCCGGCGATCAACCTCGCCGAGATCGACATCGATCCCAACATCCTGAAGCTCATCCCCAAGGAGATCTGCGAGAAGCATCAGGTCGTCCCGGTCCGGCGCCAGGGCGCGACCTTGATCGTCGCGATGGCCGACCCGTCGAACATCTACGCGATCGACGAGCTCAAGTTCCTGACCCAGTACAACATCGATCCGGTCGTCGCCTCCGACGCCGCGATCGAGGCGGCGCTGAGCCGCTACTACGATCAGGGCCCCGACCTCGACGCGATGATGGAGGGCCTCGACGTCGAGAACGTCGACGTCGCGACGACGTCCGACGAGAACGTCAACATCGTCGATCTCGAGAACATGGCCGGCGAGGCGCCGGTCGTGAAGCTGTGCAACGCGGTCCTGCTGTCGGCGATCAAGAAGAAGGCGTCCGACATCCACGTCGAGCCGTACGAGAAGTACCTGCGGGTCCGGTTCCGCATCGACGGCATCCTCCAGGAGGAGATGCGGCCGCCGCTCAAGCTGCGCAACGCGATCACCAGCCGCCTGAAGATCATGGCCCAGCTCGACATCGCCGAGCGCCGGCTGCCGCAGGACGGCCGCATCAAGCTCAAGATCGGGCCCAACAAGGAGATGGACTTCCGCGTCAGCGTGCTGCCCACGCTGTTCGGCGAGAAGATCGTCATGCGTCTCCTCGACAAGTCGACCTTGCAGCTCGACATGACCAAGCTGGGCTTCGAGGTCCGGCCGCTCGAGGACTTCAAGAAGGCGATCGCCAAGCCCTACGGCATGGTCCTGGTCACCGGGCCCACCGGGTCGGGCAAGACCACGACCCTGTACTCGGCGCTGTCCGAGCTCAACACGATCGAGCGCAACATCAGCACCGCCGAAGATCCGGTCGAGTTCAACCTCGCCGGCATCAACCAGGTGCAGATGCACGAGGACATCGGCCTCAACTTCGCGACCGCGCTGCGCTCGTTCCTGCGCCAGGACCCCAACATCATCATGGTCGGCGAGATCCGCGACTTCGAGACCGCGGAGATCGCGGTCAAGGCCGCGCTCACCGGCCACCTCGTGCTGTCGACCCTGCACACCAACGACGCGCCGTCGACGGTCATGCGCTTGCTCAACATGGGCGTCGAGCCGTTCCTGGTCACCGCCTCGGTCAACCTGGTGATGGCCCAGCGCCTGGCCCGCCGGATCTGCACCGACTGCAAGACCGAGGTCGAGAAGCACCCCGAGGCCCTGGCCAAGATGGGCATGACCGCCGAGCAGATCGCCACGGCGACCATCTTCGCCGGCCGCGGCTGCGCTACCTGCAACAACACCGGCTACAAGCGCCGGGTCGCGCTGTACGAGGTCATGCCGTTCGTCGACAGCCTGCGCGAAGAGGTGCTGCGCGGCGCCTCGTCGGCCGAGCTCAAGGCCGAGATGATCCGCTCGGGCTTCCCCAGCCTGCGCATGGCCGGCATCGGCAAGATCCTCGAGGGCGTGACCACCCCCGAGGAGGTCTTGCGGACCACGGTCGAGGACTAGCCATGGCGCCCCCCACCCTCCACCAGCTACTCAAGGTGATGCTCGACAAGGGGGCGTCGGATCTCCACATCACGACCGGCTCGCCGCCCCAGCTCCGCATCGACGGCGAGCTGGTGCCGCTGCGCACCGACGCCCTGACCCCGGTCGACACCAAGCAGCTGTGCTACTCGGTGCTGACCGACGCCCAGAAGCTGCGGTTCGAGGAGGATCAGGAGCTCGACCTGTCGTTCGGCGTGAAGGGCCTGGCCCGGTTCCGCGCAAATCTATTCCTGCAGCGCGGCGCGGTCGGCGGCGCCTTCCGCCTGGTGCCGTTCAACATCATCCCGCTCGACGAGCTGGGCCTGCCCAAGATCGTCCTCGATCTGTGCGAGCGCCCGCGCGGCCTGCTGCTGGTCACCGGGCCGACCGGCTCGGGCAAGTCGACGTCGCTGGCGTCGATGGTCGATCGCATCAACACCCGCCACCGCTCGCACATCATCACGATCGAGGATCCGATCGAGTTCCTCCACCCGCACAAGAACAGCGTGGTGAACCAGCGCGAGATCGGGTCCGACACCCAGTCGTTCGGCAAGGCGCTGCGCCACATCCTGCGCCAGGATCCCGACGTGGTCCTGGTCGGCGAGATGCGCGACCACGAGACGATCGAGGCGGCGCTGACCATCGCCGAGACCGGCCACCTGTGCCTGGCCACGCTGCACACCACCAGCGCGGTCGGCAGCATCAACCGCATCGTCGACGTCTTCCCGCCCCACCAGCAGCCGCAGATCCGCGCGGTGCTGTCGTTCGTGCTCGAGGGCGTGGTCTCGCAGATCCTGATCCCCAAGGCTTCGGGCTCGGGCCTGTGCATGGCGTCGGAGGTCATGATCCCGACCCCCGCGATCCGCAACCTGATCCGCGAGGACAAGCTGCACCAGATCTACTCGCAGATGCAGATCGGCCAGTCCAAGCACGGCATGCAGACCATGAACCAGTCGCTGTGCGACCTGTTCCAGCGCCGGCTGGTCACGCTCGAGGATGCGATGAGCCGATCGTCGGATCCCGACGAGCTCAAGACGATGATCTCGAGCGGCATCGGCGCGGGCGCCGGTGGTGCCAGCCCCGGCAGCCGCCGGCGGAAGGAGTGACCGATGGCCAAGTTCCAGTGGGAAGCCTCGGGGCGCGGCGGTGAGACCAAGCGCGGCATCATGGAGGCGGTCGACGAGGCCGCGGTCGCCAACCGGCTGCGGGCCGAGCAGATGTCGCCGCGCCGGATCAAGAAGCAGTCGGCGGCGCTGCAGATCACGATCGGCTCCGGGGTCACGCCCAAGGAGCTGCAGATCTTCACCCGCCAGCTGGCGACGATGGTCGACGCCGGCCTGCCCCTGGTCCAGTGCATCGACATCCTCGCCGGCCAGACCGAGAACAAGATCTTCGCCAACCACCTCTACGCGATCAAGTCGTCGGTCGAGTCGGGCTCGACCTTCTCCGACGCGCTCCGCAAGCACCCCAAGATCTTCGACGACCTCTACGTCAACCTGGTCGCGGCCGGCGAGGTCGGCGGCATCCTCGACACGATCCTCAACCGCCTGGCCGCGTACATCGAGAAGAACGTCAAGCTCAAGGCCGCGGTCAAGAGCGCGCTGGTCTACCCGATCGGCGTGCTGGTGGTCGCGATCGGCGTCATCTCGGTGATGATGTTCAAGGTCATCCCGACGTTCGAGAACATGTACAAGGAGTTCGACGGCGCCAAGCTGCCCGGCCCGACCAAGATCGTGATGGACATCTCGCACGGGTTCATCAACAACTGGTACCTGCTAATCGGCGGCGCGCTGGCGACCTTCGGCCTCGTCACCCTCGGCATCCGCACCAACCGCGGTCGCGAGATCCTCGACCGCCTGCTCTTGCGACTGCCGGTGATGGGCTCGGTGCTGCGCAAGATCGTGGTCGCCCGCTTCACCCGCACCCTGGGCACGCTGCTGTCGTCGGGCGTGCCGATCCTCGACGCGCTCGACATCTGCGCGAAGACGTCCGGCAACCGCGAGGTCGCGCGCGCGGTGCTGCACGCCCGCACCCGGATCTCGGAGGGCCAGGACATGTCCGGACCGCTCGGCGAGACCAAGGTCTTCCCGTCGATGGTCACCCAGATGATCGGCGTCGGCGAGCAGACCGGCGCGATGGACCAGATGCTGCAAAAGATCGCCGACTTCTACGAGGACGAGGTCGACAGCGCGGTCGGCGCCATGACCTCGCTGATCGAGCCGATGATGATGGCGTTCCTCGGCGTCGTGGTCGGCGGCCTGATCGTCGCGATGTACCTGCCGGTGTTCGACCTGGCGTCCAACGTCGAAGCCAAGTAGGGGCCGACCGACGATGGCCGGGCCCAGCGATCGCCGCCGCTCGGCGCCGGCCACCCTGCCCATCGAGCGGACCGGCCCGCTCTTGCCCGAGCCCGCCACCCCCGGCGACTCGCTGGCCGCGATCGAGCTGCCGGCGACGCCGAGCAGCGAGCTGCGCCGCCGCCTGACCCGGCTGATGGCAGTACGGACCGTGGTGATCAGCCTGGTCCTCGGCCTGACCATCTGGGTCGGCGACGTCGTCCACGTGCCGCGCGACAGCCCGGCCTACCTGGTCTTGCTCGGCGCGGTGATCGCGACCTACGTCCTCACCATCGTCTACGCCCTGCTCCTGCGGCGCGGGCTCGACGCCGCCCGCCTGGTCTGGCCGCAGCTGGTCGGCGACCTCGCGATCACCTCGCTGCTGGTCTACGTCACCGGCGGCGCCCAGAGCGCGTACACGTTCTTCTTCGCGCTGTCCGTGGTCGGCGCCAGCGTGGTCCGCTACCGGCGCGGCGCGATCGTGATCGCGGCGGCGTCGATCGGGCTGTTGCTCGCCATCGGCCTGGCGGCCTGGGCCGACGTCCTGCCGCTGCCGATGATGCCGGGCGTCCACCCCGGCGGCCAGAGCGCCGCCCAGCTGGTCCGCTCGCTCGGCCTCAGCGTCGCCATCCTGGCCGCGATCGGTCTGCTGGCCTACGTGCTCGGCGCCGAGCTCGAGCGCAGCGCGGCCAGCCTGGCCACCCAGCGCCAGGCCGCGGCCGACCTCTACGCGCTCCACCGCGACATCGTGCGCTCGCTGTCGTCGGGCCTGATCACGGTCGATCTCGGCGGCAACCTCATCACGATCAACCAGACCGCGTCGGATCTGCTGGCCGTGGCCGTGGACGGCGCGATCGGCCGGCCGGTCGACGAGATGATGCCGGGCATGGGCCAGCGGCTGGCGGCCCTCACCCGCGGCGGCCGGCTCCGGCGCTCCGACCTGGTGCTGCCGGCGACCGGCGGCCGCGAGCGCACGGTCGGGATCTCGGTCTCGCCCTTGCGCGATGTCGGCGACGCGGTCATCGGCCGGGTGATCAACTTCCAGGACCTGACCGAGCTGCGCACCCTCGAGGAGACGATGCGCCGGGCCGAACGCCTGGCCACCGTCGGCCAGCTCGCCGCCGGCATCGCCCACGAGATCCGCAACCCGCTGGCGTCGATCTCCGGCTCCATCGAGCTGCTCGGCCAGACGCCCCGGGCCAGCGACGAGGACAAGGCGCTGATGGCGATCGTGCTGCGCGAGATCGACCGGCTCAACGCGCTCATCGGCGAGCTGCTCGACTACGCCAACCCGCGCCCGCCCGAGCTGGTCAGCTTCGACCTCGGCGAGCTGCTGGCCGAGACCCTCCACGTCATCCGCCAGGATCGCAGCTCGGGCGGCGTCCAGCTCAAGGCCGAGCTGCCGGCGACGCCGTTGATGGTGGTCGCCGACCCGGCCAAGCTGCGGCAGGTGGCATGGAACCTGGTGCGCAACGCCACCGAGGCGGTCGTCGCCGGGGTCGGCCAGGTCGTGGTCCGGGCCCGCGCGGAGGGTGCCAGCGCGGTGGTCGAGGTCGAGGACGACGGCCCCGGCATCCCCGCCGATCAGCGCGCGCGGATCTTCGATCCGTTCTTCACCACCAAGAAGCGCGGCACCGGCCTCGGCCTGGCCACCTGCCACGCGATCGTCGCCGAGCACGGCGGCACGCTCACGGTCGACAGCTCGCCCGGCTGCGGCACCCGGTTCGTGATCACGCTGCCGCCGCCGGCACCGGTGCCACCGCCGACCGACCCCGCGCTGCCGCCGATCAGGAGCTGATCGGTCAGGCGGGCGAGACGAACTGTGCGGGGATCCACTGCAGGCTGCCGTTCGGG
>JAYVSF010000269.1:0-2456 GCA_043775605.1 Myxococcales bacterium | reverse complement strand
GATCGAGCGATGACGACGAGGGCTCTCGCGCTCGCGCTGCTGGTGGTCGCGCTGCTGACCGGGCGCGCCTGGGCCCAGCCGGCCGTGCCGCCGGCGCCGGTCCACGACGTCACCGTCGCGGTCCCGGCCTACGACGACGGCCGCCACCTCGAGCTCGCCTTCGCCCGCGCCGACGGCGAGCTCGCCGACGTCGCCACCGTGATCTTCCGCCGCCCGGCCGGCGCCGCACCGGCGCCCGCGCTGCCGGTGATCGACGTCGGCGCCAAGCTCGCGCCCGACGCTGCGGTCGGCGCCTGGACGGTGGCGGCGGTGCTCGAGGCCGGCGAGACCTCGTTCAAGGACACCGTCGGCGGTGGCGGCGGCGCGTTCGCCTACGCCGTGGTCGAGCTCCGGCGCGACAGCAAGGGCCAGGCGGTCGCGACCTCGGCCGCCGTCCTCGCCGGCCCCCTCGCCGCCAAGGCCGCCTGGTTCCACACCCAGCGCCTCGCGTACCTCGTCATCATCGTGCTCATCGCCGCGCTGCTCGGCGTGTACACCCGGGTCGCCAAGCGCGCGCCCGACAGCATCTACATCCGGCGCATGCCCGGGGTCGACGCCATCGAGGACGCGGTCGGCCGCTCGACCGAGATGGGCCGGCCGGTGCTGTACGTCACCGGCATCGAGGACGTCCAGGACATGATGACGTTGGCGTCGCTGCTCATCCTCGGCCACGTCGCCGAGCTGACCGCGGCCTACGACACCGAGATCAAGGTCGCCAACTACTACCCCTTGACCATGGTCGTGGCCGAGGAGGTGGTCCGCGCCGGCTACGCCAAGGCCGGCCGCGCCGACGCCCACCGGCCCGAGAACGTCCTGTTCATCACCGCCGAGCAGTTCGCGTTCGCCGCCGGCGTCAACGGCATCATCCTGCGCGATCGCCCGGCGACGAACATCTACTTCGGCCGGTTCTACGGCGAGTCGTTGCTGCTGGCCGAGACCGGCTTCGTCACCGGCGCGGTCCAGATCGCCGGCACCGCCGAGCTGACCCAGCTGCCGTTCTTCATCGCCGCCTGCGACTACGCGCTGATCGGCGAGGAGCTGTACGCCACCTCGGCCTACCTCGCGCGCGAGCCGTCGCTCCTCGCCACGATCAAGGCCGGCGACGCGATCAAGCTGCTGGCCATGATCTTCATCGTCGTCGGTAGCGCGCTGGCCACCGCCGGGGTCTTCGACCTCGGCGCCAAGGTGTTCAAGTGAAGACTCGCCTGCCCATCCTCGTCGGCGCGCTGTTCGGCCTGTACGGCGTCGTCGAGTACTACATCCCGGCCTGGCAGGTCGGCTGGTTCACCGAGGAGTTCCGGTCGTGGGCGGTGATCATGGCCGCGTTCGCCTACGTGCTCGGCGCGGTCAACATCATCCAGGTCACGGTCCCCAAGATCCGCCGGCGCGAGCCCGACTGGGGCTACAAGGTCGTGCTACTCACCGCCGCGGCGCTGATGCTGGTGGTCGGCCTGCCCTGGCACAAGCTCGGCAGCGCGCCCGCGGCCGCGACCGTGGCGATCGCACCGTCGGCCGACGGCACCACCGGCATCCAGATCGATGCGCCCGCCGACGTCTCGGTCCAGGTCGGCGGCGCGCTGGTGCCAGCGGCGTCGGGGCCACGGCCGGTGACCGCCGTCCTACCCGGCGAGGTCGAGGTCCGACTGTCGCGCCGGGTCGCGGGCTACGAGCCGCAGACCGTCAAGGTCACGCTCACCGCCGGCCAGGTCGCGACCGTGCGCGGCAACCCATCGATGCTGTGGGGCAAGGACGGCCGCGTCTTCGTCTGGATCTACGATCACGTGTTCGCGCCGTGCAACGCGACGATGTTCGCGCTGCTGGCCTTCTTCGTCGCCTCCGCCGCGTTCCGCGCGTTCCGGGCCCGCAACATCGAGGCCGCGCTGCTGCTCGGCACCGCGATCGTGATGATGCTGGGCCGGGCCCCGATCGGCCGGGCGCTGTCGGACTCGTTACCCGACATCGCCCAGTGGCTGCTCGACGTGCCCAACAACGGCGGCCGGCGCGCGATCATGATGGGCGCCGCGATCGGCGCGATCGCGACCGGCCTGCGGGTCATCCTCGGGCTCGAGCGCTCGCACCTGGGAGGTGACTGATGGCCTCGGCCCAGGACACCGCGCCGACGCCGGTGAACGCGACCGCGACCGAGCGCGCGCACTGGACCTACCGGCTGCAGAACTTCGATCGCCGCTGGATCTTCCTGGTGATGAGCTTCGCGGTCGTCATCCCGCTGTTCTTCCCGATCGGCCTGCCGGCCCTGCCCGACCCGATGACCAAGGCCGCGTTCAACGCGGTCGAGGCCCTGCCCGACGGCGCCCGTGTGTTCGTGTCGCTCGACCTCGATCCGGCGTCGACGCCCGAGATCGAGCCGTTCTACCGGGCGGTCATGCTCCACCTCAAGCGCAAGCACGCCAAGCTGG
>JAYVSF010000268.1:0-9559 GCA_043775605.1 Myxococcales bacterium | reverse complement strand
CCCGAACGGCAGCCTGCAGTGGATCCCCGCACAGTTCGTCTCGCCCGCCTGACCGATCAGCTCCTGATCGGCGGCAGCGCGGGGTCGGTCGGCGGTGGCGCCGGTGCCGGCGGCGGCAGCGTGATCACGAATCGGGTGCCGCGGCCGGGCCACGACCGGCTCGGTCGCCTACGTCAACCAGGGCGACACCTACTGGGGCCGGTACGATCCGAACGGGGTCGCGATCGCCAGCGACGGCGCCCTGCTGGTCGCCGATCCCAACCGCTCCCGGTTGTTCCGGATCGATCCGGTGGCACGGACGGCGGTCGAGGTCGCCGCCAGCGGGCTGAATGGGGTGTGGGGCGTCACGGTGGTCGGGGACGCCGGCCCGGTCGACTGTCACCCGACACCGCCCGACGTCACCCCGCCGACCTTGACCTGCCCGCTGCCGCTGACCGTCGAGTGTGGCACCGACGTCGCGGCCCGCGCGATCGCCGCGTTCGTCGCCGGCGCGACCGCCACCGATGATCGCGATCCAGCGCCGATGCTGATCAGCGACGCACCGGCCAGCTTCGGCCTGGGCACCCAGCCGGTGACCTTCACCTGCAGCGACGCCGCCGGCAACGCCGCGAGCTGCAGCTCGAGCGTGCGGGTGGTCGACACCCTCGCGCCGACGCTCACCCTGCCCGCCACCACCGACGTCGACGCCGCCGGCCCGTACGTCAAGCTGCTGGCCAGCGCCGCGACCTGCCGGGCCAGCTTCGCGGGTCAGGCCACGGCGGCCGACGCCTGCGACCCGGCGCCGCGAGTCCAGGCCGCGGTCGCGCTGCCGGCCGCGCTCCGGATCGGCACGGCCCTGCTCGGCTACACCGCCACCGACGCCAGCGGGCTGTCCGCCGCCCGGACACTGCGGGCGGTGGTGGTCGCGCCGGTGGCGGTCGAGCTCCGGCCCGGCGTGTTCGCGCGCCCGGGCAACGGCCGCTTCGCCGCCGCGCTCCTCGAGTTCCCGACCGGCTGCCTCGACCCCGCGGCGATCGACGTCGACAGCCTGACCTTGCAGCTGGTCCTGCCGATCGCGTCGAGCAAGCTGCACGTCGCCCCGGTGGCCTCGACCCACCTCGGCGACAAGAACCACGACCACGTCCGCGACCTCCTGGTCCGCTTCGATCGGCGCGCGGTTCGCGCCTGGCTGGCCGGGCTGGTGATCGGCGCCCATCTGACCTTCCTGGTCGAGGGCCGCCTGACCGACGGCCGCCGCTTCGAGGGCACCGCCCAGGTCCGGATCGGCGGCGACGGCGAGCGCGAGGCCGACGACGACGACGACCGCGACTGACGTTGCAGCTGACGGTCAGGGCGCCACGATCGGCCAGCGTTGCTCGTAGGCGACGTACGGCGAGGCCTGGGCGCGGGTCAGCGCGGCCGCGTACTGCCGTCGGAGCTCGTCGGGCAGCTTGCCCGCGAGCCGACGCTGGTACAGGCCCTCGTAGTAGTCGTCGGGCCGGACCCGCACCGTCACGTGCACTGCCACCGCGCGCGCGAGCTGGCCGCCGCGCCACGCGCGATCGAGGGCGAGCGATTCGCCCGGCGGGATGCGGGTGTCCTCGACCTGCTCGAAGCCGCTGGCGCGGTACCGGAGCTCGCGGCCGATCCGCTTCGACGCGAACGTCCCGGGGATCGCGGCGCCCGCGCCATCGATCAGCTCGAACTCGAGCCACGCGGCCGGGGTCGGCGTGGTCGGCAGGTAGTGGCCGGCGCCGACGTTGGTGACGGTCGCGGTGACGATGACGACGCCGTCCGCGCGGCGCCGGGCCTTCACGCCGACGTCGATGGCCTGGCGAAAGGTCTCGGGATCGTGCACGCCCTTCCAGGTGTGCTCGCGGTTGGGCATGTGGCAGTGCTGGCACTGCACGCCGCGCTGCATGTACGGGCCGTACAGCCACTCGCGGTAGGTGTCGAGCAGCGGGCGGCCGGCGAGCGCGAGCCGCGGGGGCAGCTGGTGACAGCCGAGGCAGAAGTCGGCGCGCTCGTACACCGGCAGCTCGACCCGCGGATAGCCGGGCAGCGTCAACAGCGACGGCGACGGCGCGGGCGGACCGTGGCGCACGCCGGCGCGCACGTGGCAGGCCGCGCAGGTCAGGCCCTCGTCGGCGAGGCCCGGGTCGAACCGCTGGTTGGCGCCGTAGACCCGCTCGCGCTCGTCGCCGCCGCGCTGACCGGCGCGCAAGGTCGGCTGCTGCTCGGCCAGGGGCTGGTGGCAGCGCCGGCACGACTCGGCGCTCGCGCCTTGCGCGCGAACCAGCTGCGCGCCGAGCCCCGGCGACGCGGCCTCGGCATGAATGGTCCCCGTCCACTCGCGCAGCTGCTTGGCGTGGCATCGCCCGCACTGCCGTGACGACAGCGCCGCCTCGGCCGGGGCCAGCGCGGCCGGCGCGACCTGCAGCGCGATGGTGCCGCCGAACAGCGCGCCGTCGGGATCGCCGGCCGGCCCCGGACGATAGCCGGCCTCGGTCGACCGGGCCGCGCGATCGGCCGCGATGGTCTCGGGCGCGAGCACCGGCACCCTCGGCCCGGCGGGCGGCGCGAGGCTGGCGACGTAGCCGACGAGGTCAGCCAGCTCGGCGGACGCCATCGCGCCGGCGAACGCGGGCATCGGCGTGCCTGTGGTGCCGAACGTGATGCTGGCCGCGATCGCGTCGAGGTCGGCGGCGGCGCCGTCATTGCCTCGCGGCCGTCGCACCGGGCTCGCGGTGAGATCGTAGGGCCGGCGGTCGCCGAGCGCGGGCGCGGCCGGACCGTCGCCGCGACCGGCGGCGCCGTGACACGACGGGCAGCCGAGCCGGGCCCAGGCCACCGCGCCGCGCGCGCGTCCGGCGACGTCGACCGGCGCGACCTGCGGTGAAGCGCCGCCAACGGCCGCGACCGTGCGCGACGGCCCGAAGCCGAGCACGACGTCGATCAGCAAGTCGACGTCGGCCGGCGCCAGGATCGCGCCGAAGCCGGGCATCGACGTCCCCGGCGCGCCGTGGACGATCGTGCGGGCCAGCGCGTCGCGGGTCGGCTCGCCGTCGGCCGTGGTGATCCACTTGAACGCGCCGACCGTGAAGTCGCGCGGCCGCGGCCACAGCCACGCCGCCGACGGCCCGG
This sequence comes from Myxococcales bacterium, assembly GCA_043775605.1. Taxonomy (GTDB): domain Bacteria; phylum Myxococcota_A; class Polyangia; order Haliangiales; family Haliangiaceae; genus UBA2376. Next base: position 6,436 of record JAYVSF010000268.1, on the reverse strand, counting down.
CGCCATCACCGGCGGCGCCGTGACAGGTGAGACACAGTCGGTCGTAGGGCGCCCAGCCCGGTCGTGCCGTCGGCGGCACCGGTCCGGCCAGCGCCGCGCCGACCGCGATCAGCGCGAGCCCGAGCCCGACCCCGGCCGATAGATACTTCACCCACCGACGCTGCCCGATCCGCGCGGCGCGCGCCATGGCCCCGGCCAGCGTCGGCGCCGTGTCACGTTCCGGTCGGGATCGCGACACGGCCGGGCTCGACCTTGGCAGGGTGGCCCGGCTCGCGCTACGTACCGCCCCTGGTTCGCCCCCGGCCCCCGGAGTACCCATGATCCGCACCTCGATCCTCGGCCTCGGCTCCTACGTCCCCGAGCGCGTGGTCACCAACACCGAGCTGGCCTTCATGAACGACCAGCACGTCGTCCAGGAGACCCAGGTCACCAAGACCGACGACGCCTGGATCCAGCAGCGCACCGGCATCCGCGAGCGCCGCTTCGTGCCCCAGGGCGGCGACGTCGCCACCAGCGATCTCGCGCTCCTGGCCTCGCAGCGGGCCCTCGCCGACGCCGGCCTTGAGGCCGCCGACCTCGACTGCATCATCTTCGCGACCCTGTCGCCCGACCGCCACTTCCCGGGCACCGGCGTCACGCTGCAGCGCAAGCTCGGCATCGCCGAGCGCGGCAACTGCCCGTGCTTCGACATCCGCCAGCAGTGCTCGGCGTTCCTCTACGGCCTGCAGATGGCCGACGCCTTCATCCGCACCGGCACCTACCGCCGCGTGCTGCTGGTCGGCGCCGAGATCCACAGCCACTCGCTCGACTTCTCCGATCGCGGCCGCGACATTCTGGTGCTGTTCGGCGACGGCGCCGGCGCGATGGTGCTGGGCCCGAGCGACGACGCGGATCCGCGCTCGGGCGTGGTCTACACCAAGCTCCACGCCGACGGCTCGGGCTCCGAGTACCTCTACATCAATATGTTCGACATCCGGAAGGCGCCCTACCTCCAGACCGACTGGCGGGACCGCGAGCGCAACGAGGACATGTACCCGCACATGGACGGCAAGCGGGTCTACGTCCGCGCGGTGCGCGAGATGAACATGGCGACCCAGCAGGCGCTGACCGCGACCGGCATGACGTGGGACGACATCCAGTGGTTCGTGCCCCACCAGGCCAACCTCCGGATCAACGAGCAGGTCGCCGCGCTGGCCAAGATCCCGGCGGAGAAGTGCCTCAACACGATCCAGTTCTACGGCAACACCACCGCCGCCACCGTGCCGCTGACGATCGACCACTGGCGGCGGCAGGGCAAGGTCAAGAAGGGCGACCGCGTCCTGTCGACGGTGTTCGGCTCCGGCTTCACCTGGGGCGCCGCGATCTTCACCGTGTGATCGGCATCATTCGAGGGGGCCGACCCGGTCGACGATCCAGCGGTCGAAGGCGATCAGCAGATCCTCGCGGTGCGAGTACGGACCCGGGCGGTAGCCGAGGCTGGCGATGCCGGCCTGAGCCCGGTCGGACAGCGCCCAGTCCTGGCGGTTGGTGAGGTCCCAGAAGTCGACGGCGTCGGCCGGATCGAAGCCGGGCCGCGCGACCTCGTCGGGGTGCATGAGCCACGTGCAGGTGAGCTCGGTGCGATCGGCGGCGAGCGCGGTCATCCGGTAGCTGACGACGTAGTCGGGGTGGAGGTTGAGCAGCATGCCGGGCAGGAGCGCGTAGTACAGGACCTGGCGGCGGTGGGCGTCGTCGAGGCCGGGCAGCGGCGCGCGCGCGGCAGCCGCGGTCGGGTCACCGGTCATCGTGGCCACGCCCGGCGCCAGCTCCATCGACGCGCCGAGCCAGCCGTCGTGCGGCGGCTGGTTGTCACCGCCCAGGTACGGTGACAGCCGGTTGAGCTGCGGGTGCGCGCTCGGGCAGTGCAGGCACTCGTGGTAGTTGGCGATGATCAGCTTCCAGTTGGCCGCGAGCTGGTAGTCCCTACGCGCGACCGTGACCAGCTCGGCCATCCGCCACGGCCCGAGCAGGTCGTCGAGGCCGGCGAGCTGCGCGGCCAGGGGCGGCGGCTGGCCGGCGCCCAGCCACACGAACAGGTTGCCGGCCCAGCGCGCCAGCGGCACCGCGACCAGCGGCCAGTCCTCGACCCGGAAGCCGTCGACCTGGTCCATATGCGGCGCGCGATGCAGCGTGCCGTCGAGCCGGTAGGTCCACGCGTGATACGGGCACTGCAGGCTGGCGCCGGTCTGGCCGTGGTCGCCCGCGCACAGCAACGTGCCGCGGTGGCGACAGACGTTGTGGAAGGCGCGGACCACGCCGTCGTCGCCGCGCACCAGCACCACCCGGGCCCCGGCCAGCTCGCGCGCGATCCAGCGGCCGGCCGCCGGCAGCTCCTCGTCGCGACCGACGAACAGCCACATCGCGCGGAAGATCGCCACCTGCTCGCGCGCGAAGTAGGCGGGGTCGGTGTAGTAGCCGCCGGCCAGGGTCCGGTGACCGACGTCGATGGGAGCGCGCTCGACGACCCGCATGGCCGCAGGCTACCTCGCCCAGGCGGCGCGTGCCGCGCGGTTCACGCGGTTCGCGCCGCGGTCGCGCGCGGCAGCGTGGCCACGAACGTCGAGCCCTTGCCCGGCGTGGTCTCGACCCGGATGGTGCCGCCGGCGTCGTCGACGATGGCGCGGACGGTGGCCAGGCCGATTCCGTTGCCGCGCGGCTTGGTCGTGAAGTACGGCTCCCAGATCCGGGCCACGACGTCGGGGCTCATGCCGCAACCGTCGTCCTCGACCTCGATCACGACCTGATCGGCGGTGGCGTGGGCGCGGACCACGATCGTGCCGTGCTCGGCGATCGCGTCGCGGGCGTTGAGGCAGAGGTTGAGCACCAGCTGCTCGAGGGCGTCGACCGCGACCGCGGCCTCGACCTCGGGCGCGAGGTCGATCGCGACCTCCAGGCTGGCGACCTCGCGGGTCAGGGTCCGGACGATAGGCGCCAGGCGATCGAGGATCTCGGCGACCGGCAGCCGCCGGGGCTTGGCGGCGCGGGCGCCGAACCGACGGAGCTGGCCGACCAGGCTGCCGCCGAGCTCGGCGCAGGCCTTGAGGCTCTTGCTCAGATCGAGATCGTCGTCGAGCGTGCGGTGCCGGCCGGGGCTGGCGAGCTGACTCGCGACCAGCTCGACCGCCAGCACCACGTTGGCAAAGTCGTGGGCGACCGAGCGGGCCAGCTGCTCGAGGGCGCCGAGCTGGTTGCCGCCGACCACCCGCGACAGGCGCTGGCGGAGCTGCTCCTGGGCCCGTAGCCGATCGTCCTGCTCGAGCACCATCGCCAGCAGGTCGGCGACCGCGCTGGCGAAGTTGAGCTCCGACGCGGTCCAGGTTCGCACCGGCCCGACGTGCTCGTGGCACACCACGCCGACCAGGTTGCCGGCCTGGTACACTGGCGCGTCGAGCATCGAGCTGATGCCGAGCGGCCGCAGGTAGCTGTCGGCCAGCTCGCCGGTGACCGGATGATGGCAGGCGTCGGCGGCCGCGATGACCCGCTGGGTGTGCAGCGCCTGCCAGTAGGCCGGGAAGCGATCGCGGCGCAGCACGTCGCCGCCGACGACGTCGTCGGTGGACAGGGTGTAGGCGCGCTCGCAGATCAGCGCATCGCTCGCCGGCGAGAAGACCCAGAAGCCGACCCGCTCGACCCCGAGGGTGTGGGCGCACAGGCGCAGCGCACGCTCGATGGCAGTGGCGCGCTCGGTCGGCTCGACCCGTAGCCGGGCCAGCTCGAGCCGGGCGGTCTCGAAGGCCAGGCGGTCACCGTGGTCGGGGTCCGACATCTACTGAGGGAGTATCACGCACGGCGGTCGCGATCACTCGCTGAGTCGACCTCGACCCCAGCCGACCATCATCCCGACCTCGGCGATCCCGAGCGCGAGCCCCGTGCCGATGTAGACCACCACGCCGACCGCGACCGGGACCAGGGCCAGGGTCGCGCGCGCGCCGAGGCCGGCGTGGCCGGCGAGGACATCGTCGAGCCCGCGGCCCGAGAGCCAGACCGCAGCGCCCATCGCCGCGCTGGCGACACCGACGGTGACGAGGTGACGGGCGAGCGCGCGGTGCGGCAAGGGCGCCATCGCCCGGTCGAGCCCGCGGTAGAGCAGCGCGGCGTTGACCAGCGCGGCCAGGCCGGTGGCGGCGGCGATGCCGGCGACACCGCGCGAGGCCAGGGCCAGGCCGGCGCCGACGTTGACCGCGACCGACACCAGCGCGGCCACCATCGTGGTCCGAGCTCTGCCGATCGCGAACCAGGCCGGGGCCAGCACCTTGATCGCGGCGTAGGCCGGCAGCCCGACGGCGAAGCCGGTCAGCGCGGCCGCGGTCGCCGCGGTGTCGCCGGCGTCGAACCGCCCGTGCTGGTAGACGAGGCCGACGATCGGCCCGCCATCGGCGATGAGACCGACCGCGGCCGGCACGCCAATCGCGATCACCCAGCGCAGGCCGCTGGTCAGCTCGGTCGCCATCGCCGGCCGATCGTCAGCGGCGGCGGCTACCGCGAGCCGGGTCGTGGCGACGGTGCCGATCGCGATCGCGAGCACGCCGAGCGGGAGCTGGAGGAAGCGGAAGGCGTAGTTCAGCCACGCCACCGCGCCGGGCTCGCCGCTGGCCAGGATGGTCGCGACGAACACGTTGAGCTGCAGCGCCGCGGCGCCGAGCATCGCCGGCACCAGCGCGCGGCCGACCGCGAGGACCTGGGCCCGCCGCGCCGGCGACGACGGTCCGAGCCCGGGTCGCCAGCCCGCGCGCGCGACGGCGATCGTCTGCAGCGCGAGCTGGGCCGCACCGGCGAGCACGGTCACCAGCGCCCAGCCGACCACCACGTCGCGTGGGCGGTAGCCGGCGACGGTCAGGACCAGCGCGCCGACGATGCTGACGACGTTGAACAGGGCCGGCCCGAGCGCGGGCGCGACGAACCGGGCCTGCGCCGTCGACATCGCCATCGCGACCGCGGCCAGCGCGACCAGGGGCAGGTAGCCGGCCATGATCCGCGACAGCTCGGCGGTCAGGGCCAACTTGCCGGGCGCCGCGGCGAAGTCGCCGACCAGCGCGGTCATCACCGCCGGCGCCGTCAGGGCCAGCGCTGCGGCGGCCAGCGCGACCAGGAGGCCGACCAGGCGCGCGACCCGGTTGCCGAGCTGGTAGGCCGAGGCCAATCCGGCGCGATCGCGCTCGGCGGCGAACGCCGGGACCACCGCCTGGGCCAGCGCGCCCTCGGCGACCAGATCGCGGACCAGGTTGGGGATGCGGAACGCGGCGACGTAGGCGTCGGCGAACGCGCTGGCGCCGACCAGCGCGGCGAACAGCTGCTCGCGGACCAGGCCCAGCACCCGCGACAGCGCGGTCGCCAGCCCGAGGACGATCGTCGGTCGCGACCGGCGCGGCTCGGCCGGGGCGAGGGGCGCGGTCATGGTGGCGGCAGCGCGCGGGCGGCGACGGCGGCGACCACCGCATCGAGGATCGGGCGCAGGGCGCGCGGCGCACGATGGCGCAGGCTCTCGACCGCGCGCACGCTGGCGGGATCGGCATCGGCGGCGAGGCAGCGCGCGATGTCGACCGCGGCCGCGCCGGGTGCCGGCACAGTGGAGGTCGTCGCCGAGGATCCGGTCGTGGCCGATGGCGCGGTGACCAGCGCCCGCAGGGCCGCGCGGCCGTCGGCGCCGAGCGCGGTGAGCACCGCCGGCGCGTCGCGCGGGAGATCGGCGCACAGGGCCTGGGCCGCGGCCAGCCGCACCGTCAGCGCCGGATCGGCAGCCAGCCGCTCGATCAACACGGCGTGGACGTCGACCGGCGCCGGCACCACGATCAGCTCGAGCGCCGCGCGCCGGACCTCGGGATCGACGTCGTGCGCGAGCGCGGCGACGTCGTAGGACGCTGCGGGCTCGCCGTTCGCGATCCGCCGCAGCTCGGTCAGCGCGACCACGATCTCGAGCGCGTGGACCCGCACGTCGGCCCAGCGATCGGCGCGCATCGCCAGGGCGCGCCAGGCGTCGAGGGTCGCGGCCAGCTCGTCGTCGTCGAGGTCTGGCACCTCGCCCGGCGCGGGATCGTCGGACCGGGTGCCGAGTTCGGCCGGACTGGCCACCAGGCCGCGGGCGATGGTCCGGGCCGCGCGCGCTGCGGGCGCCGCCAGCGAGCGGTCCCAGCCACCCGCCAGCACCGCCAACTCGGCGAGCAGCTCGGCGCGATCGGGCGCCGCGCTGGCCGCCGCGATCGCCGCGAGCCGCACCGCGCGGTCGGGCGACCGCAGCCGGGCCACCAGGGCGCCGGTCGGCAGCGCCCCGGCCTCGCGGCGCAGGCGATCGAGCTCGGGCGGACGCGGGTCGGCACGACCGGCGGGCGCGACCATGGCGCAGACCAGGGTCACGGCAGCGAACCGCGACCACGCGCCGGCCCGGGATCGTGTGGGCATC
>JAYVSF010000267.1:0-6665 GCA_043775605.1 Myxococcales bacterium | reverse complement strand
GCCGGCGGCGCCGACGTTCGACGACACGATGCCGATGTGGATGTTGGGCAGGCCGCCTTCGATCGTCTGGAGGACGCCGATGAAGGACGGGAAGTTCTGCGCGAGCGACATCTGCTCGCCGGCCATCGAGCCCGAGTTGTCGACGACGAACAGCAGGTCGAGGTCGCGGTTCAGGGTGACCGGGATGACCTTGGTGTCGACGTTGTCCTGGATCGGATTGACCTTGGACACGTCACGGTCGGGACAGCCGGTGAGGCCGGTGAGCGCGGTGAGCGCGGTGAGCGCGAGGACAGAGAGGAGTCCGGCTGACGTGAGTAGCGAGCGACGCATGAAGCCTCCAGGGGAAAACACGACCCTGTGGTGCAAAGCGGTGGCCAGTCTAGATCGAGAGCCGTGGCGGGCGCTTGGATTTCGAGTGTCGATCTGCAGGAGCCAACTCAGTTGGCATAGCCCCCTGCGCCTGTCAATGGAGTTGCCGGCGCGCGAGGTGTCAGCCACCTGATGTACGGGGTGTGTGACCCCAGGGACCGCATCCCGTCAACGGCGGGTGCTGCTGGTTGTGATCCGGCACCCACCGCGTACCCGCCGCCGAGGGCCGATCGTGGCCAAGTCCGGAGCGCGCGTGCTACCCTGGTTCCGTTGTCTGCGCTCGTGATCCCGCCGCGCCCGGCGGGCGACGACCGCGCTGTTCCCCTCGTCCGCCGGGTCCTGATCGTGGAGTCCTCCGACTCCACGAGGCGAGCGATCCATCTCGCGTTCGCCGCGATCGGCGTCGAGGTGCGATCGACGTCACTCGCCGACCTGCCCGCCGACGGTGGCCCCTGGCACCTGGTGGTCGCGCCCCCGGCCCTGGTCGGCGAGCTGGTCGCGAAGGACCTCGGCCCGGTCTGGGCCTACGCGCCCGGCGATCCCACGGCCGGCCTGGCCGCGGTAGAGCAGGGCGCCGCCGACTGCCTGCTCGATCTCGACCGGGCCTCGGTCGCGCTCGCCCTTCATCGCGCGAGTCGCCCGCCCGCGCGCGCCCGGGCCCGGACCGGCGCGACCGGTCGCTTGCTCGGCGCCAGCGCCGCGATGATCGAGCTGCGCACCACGATCGAGCGCATCGCGCCCCATCGCTCAACCGCGCTCATCCACGGCGAGAGCGGCGTCGGCAAGGAGCTGGTCGCGCGCGCGCTGCACGACGCGTCCGGCCGGCGCGGGCGGTTCGTCGCCGTCAACTGCGCGGCGATCCCGGGCCCGCTGCTCGAGTCCGAGCTGTTCGGCCACAAGAAGGGCGCGTTCACCGACGCCGGTCGTGACAAGCCCGGCCTGTTCGAGGACGCCGACGGCGGCACCCTGTTCCTCGACGAGATCGGCGAGCTGCCGCTCGGGCTGCAGGTCAAGCTGCTGCGGGTGCTGCAGGAGTCCGAGGTCCGCCGGGTCGGCGAGACCGTCGGCGTCGCGATCGACGTCCGGGTCGTGGCCGCGAGCCTGCACGACCTCGCCGTCCTCGTCCGCACCGGCCGCTTCCGCGAGGACCTGTTCTACCGGCTGAACGTGCTGCCGATCTCGATCCCGCCGCTGCGCGACCGGCCCGACGACATTCCGGCGCTGATCGCGAGCTTCGTCGAGCGCCACCGCCGCCGGCACGGCGCCGCCGCCGAGCTGTCGGTGGACGCGGTGGCCTGGCTCCGGCGCCGACCGTGGCCCGGCAACGTCCGCGAGCTCGAGAACACGGTCGAACGCGCGCTGGTCCTGGCCGAGCACCCGGTGATCGACGGTGGCTTCCTCGAGCAGCTACTGGCCGGGCACACGGGCGGCGCGGGCGGGGTCGCGCTGTCGATCAAGAAGGCGACCCGATCCCTGGAGATCGACCTGATCCGGCGGGCGCTCGAAGTCACCCGCGGCAACCGCACCACGGCGGCCCGCCTGCTCGAGATCAGCCACCGGGCGCTGCTCTACAAGATCAAGGAGTACGGGATCGGTGGCCGTAACTAGTCGTATACCCTGGCAACGGAAGGTGTCAGCCACCGCCGCAAGTGGTCTGACCACTCGTTGTGGTGTCAGGCACCTGCCTGCGCTGGTGTCAGCCACCGCCGCAAGTGGTCAGACCACTTGCGGTGTCAGCCACCGATCTAGCACAGGTGTCAGGCACCGCGTCCACGTTGGTGTCAGCCACCTTGCAAGTGGTCGGACCACTCATGGTGTCAGGCACCAGCAAGAAAATGGCTTCGGGCGGTTGGCTGTGGAACGATCGTAAAAGTTGCGCCGCCGTCCGACCTCGACCTACCATGTAGGACAAGTGGCATCAGGTAGGTCTTTTCCCCGTCACTCCCGCAGGAACCCATGGCCCGGAACTGCATAGGCCTCGACATCGGCTCGAGCAGCATCAAGGCGGTGCAGCTCAAGAAGACGCGCAGCGGCTACGCGCTCGCGGCCTTCGGCATGCAGCCGCTCCTGCCCCAGACGATCGTCGACGGAGCGATCATGGACCAGGCCGCGGTGGTCGAGGCCATCCGCGCGCTGTGGAGCCGCATGCGGCTGCGCCAGAAGGACGTCGCGATCGCGATCGCGGGCCACTCCGTGATCATCAAGAAGATCGCGGTGCCGCAGATGCGCGCCGAGGACCTGGCCTTGCAGATCCACCAGGAGGCCGAGCACCACATCCCGTTCGCCAAGGACGACGTCGAGCTCGACTACCACATCGTCAACGAGCAGAACTCGGTCGGCCAGACCGAGCTGCTGCTGGTCGCCGCCAAGCGCGAGACCGTCGCCGACTACGTCCAGGTCGTGCGCGACGCCGCCCTCAACCCGCAGGTCGTCGACGTCGCCGCGTTCGCCAGCCAGAACGGCTTCGAGCTCAACTACACCCTCGATCCGCGCGAGACCGCGGTGGTCATCACCGTCGGCGCCGCGATCTCCAACATCAACATCGTCCGCGCCGGGCAGAGCCTGTTCACCCGTGACGTCACCATCGGTGGCAACGCGTTCACCGAGGAGATCCAGAAGCAGCTCGGGGTCGCCGCCGACGAGGCCGAGGCCTACAAGGTCGGCGGCGCCTACGACGAGAACGGCGTCGTGCCGCAAGAGGTCGAGCGCATCATCGAGGGCGTGGCCGAGGTCATCGCCGGCGAGTTCCAGCGCTCGCTCGACTTCTTCATGGCCACCAGCGTCGACGCCAACATCAGCCGGGTCTGCCTGGCCGGCGGCACCGCCAAGGTCGCCGCGCTGCACCGCGCGATCGAGCGGCGGTCGCGCCTGACCGTCGAGGTGATCGACGCCTGGAAGCACGTCGAGATCGGCGGCGGCCTCGACCGCGGCTACCTCGCCGCCCACGCGCCCGAGGCCCTGGTCGGGGTCGGGCTCGCCCTCCGCTCCGGCGGGGAGAAGTGAGCCGCCGATGATCAAGATCAACCTCCTCCCGCAGCGCAAGCTCAAGCGTCCGGCCGAGCCGGGCCGGGTCGAACTCGGGATCGGCGCGGGCCTGCTGATGATCGCGGCCGGCGTGACGTTCCTCGCCGTCCACCGGCCGGCCGTGGCCGAGCGCGACGATCTCCAGCAGCAGATCGACGATCTGCAGGAGGCCAACAAGCGGGCCGGCAAGGCCACCAAGGACATGCCGGCGCTCAAGGCCGCGGTCGAGGCCGAGGAGAAGCGCGCGGCCGCGATCGATCAGCTGCTCGGCACCGTGATCGTCCCCGACAACCTGCTGCACGAGCTGGGCGAGCTCTTGACCCCGGGCCACATGCCGACGATGTCGCGCGAGATGGAGACCCGGATCAGCGACGGCCCGCAGGGTGATCCCAACCGCCGGTTCGCGCTCGACTGGGATCCCAAGCACGTCTGGATCTCGAGCTTCTCGACCACGGGCGACGCCTTCACCCTCGAGGGCGGAGCCCAGTCCGAGGCCGACGTGCCCCAGCTCGCCAAGCGCATGCAGGCCTCGGTCTACTTCGACCAGGTCACCTCGCCGACCAGCCTGCGCGTCGACGATCGCCAGATCAGCATCAGCTACTACAAGTTCACCATCACCGGAAAGGTGGTGTTCTGATGGCCGGCTTCGTCTCCGATTTCGGGCGCCGTCCGCGCGCCCAGAAGATCGCGATCTTCGCCGCCATCGGCGGAATGCTCGCGCTCACCTACTGGCAGCTCGGCTACAAGCCCGTCGAGGACGCCCAAGCCAAGGCCCGGGCCGACCGGCTGGCCGAGCTCCAGGAGCAGAAGAACCTCCGCAAGCAGAAGGCCGAGTTCGACGACCTGGTGGTCCGCCGCAAGGGCCTCGCCACCAAGATCGAGCAGAACCAGAAGGCGCTGCCGACCGAGGCCGAGATGCCGGCCTTCTTCGACATGCTGTCGCGCAAGATCTCCGAGGCCGGGGTCGAGGCGATCAAGCGTGAGCTCAAGACGGAGGTCACGCTCGATCCCACCGGCGGGGCCGGCGCCGCCAAGCCGGCCAACGCCGCCGAGGTCAAGGCCGCTGCGGCCGCGGCGAACACGGTGCGGACCGTGTTCCTCAAGGTCCCGGTCGAGATCGAGATCAGCGGCACCTTCTACCAGCTCAAGCGGTTCTTCGCGTCGCTGCGCCCGCACCCGACCGACAAGACCGCGGGCGACGAGGGCGTCGAGAAGGACCGGCTGGTGACCATCGAGAACCTGGCCCTGGTCGAGCCCCGGGTGAAGAACAGCGAGATCGTGCTGACCGCGCGGTTCACCGCGTCGACGTTCCGGGCCGTGACCGAAGGCGGGACGCCCGTCACCGCGCCCACCGGTGGCGCTGCCACCCCGGCTGCCGGCAGCGGCAGCGGCAGTGGGACCGGCAGCGGCAGTGGGACCGGCAGCGGCAGCGGCAGCGGCTCGGCATCCAGCCGCAACCTCGACGGGCCGGCCAACACCCCCGCCGCCGTCCGGGCCCAGACCGGCGCGGCCGCCGGCGCCGCCGACCGCCGCAACCGCTCGATCCCTGATCCCAACGATCCCGCCGAGGGAGGCCCGTGATGCGCGCCGGTACCATCGGCCTCACCCTCGGCCTGGTCGCGCTCGCGTCGTCGGCCACCGGCTGCGGCGACGAGTCGCCCCCGGCCGCGCCCAGCAACAAGACGCCCGCGCCCAAGGCCCTCCTCCCTGGCAGCACCACCGGCGTCGCCCCGGTCGTCTCCTATCGCCGGGCCGAGGACCGGGTGACCAGCGACGCCGAGAAGAAGGCGATCCGCCACAAGTTCAGCGAGCGCGACTTCGCGCCCGATCTCACCGGCACCGACAACCGCGATCCGTTCCGCAGCTTCGTCGTGGCCCAGCCGGGCATCGGCGCCGCCGGCGGCACGCCGGTCGAGGCCACCGAGCAGTGCCCGAAGAAGCGGCAGTGGGCCCGCGGGTTCTCGGCCCGCGAGCTCAAGCTGGTCGGCATCGTCGCCCGCGGCACGATCCGCTACGCGCTGTTCAGCGATCCGTCGCAGTACGGCTACGTCATCCACCCCGGCGACTGCATCGGCAAGGAGAAGGCGCGGGTCAAGGAGATCAGCGCCAGCTTCGTCACCCTCGAGATCTCGTCGGAGGTGGCGCCCAACCAGCCGCCGCGGCCGGCCGAGCAGCGCTCGATCCAGCTCCACCCCAAGGACCTGCCGATCGGCGAGGGCGACAGCGACGTCACCGACGATCGTAGCGACGACAACGACCCCAGCGTGCGCACTGGACCCCCGCCGAGCGGCCCCGCTGGCGGCGATCAACCCGACCTCGTCTCACCACCCGTTCGTCCGAGTCCGCCCACCCAGCAGTAGCGATCCACGTCAAAAATTTGTGATCCCCGCGGGCGCGGGGTGAGAATTGCGCCCGGGCCACGTCGATCGATCTCGAGCGACAGCCTCGTTCGTGCGCCGTGACGGCGCGCGCCTCTCGACGTCTGCCTGGTTTCCTGTGCCGCGGGGGCTGCCCCGAGGAGATACTCATGCTCGATCGAAAGCTCCGCCTCTGGTTCGTCGCCCTCGTCGCCGTGCTCGGCGTCGCCGTCACCGGCGCGCCGGCCCACGCCGGCGGCAAGAACGCGATCCGCGCGATCGCGATCACCGACGAGCAGGGCACGACGACGATCCGCGCCCAGGGCGGTGAGACGCCGACCTTCACGGTCTACAAGCTCGAACGACCGACCCGGGTCGTGGTCGACATCGCCCAGGCCACGCTGGCCGAGGCGGTGCGCGGCGACGAGCCGGCGGCGACCTTCGCGGTCGGTAGCTGGGCGGTCGGCCAGGTCGCGGCCATGGCGGTCGAGGACGGCTCGAGCACGGTCCGCTTGATCGTGACCCTGGCTCGACCCGGCCGCTACGACGTCAAGGGGGTCGGCAAGGACGTGGTCATCAAGGTGATCGCCCGCGACCCAGCCCCGAAGGTCGTCAACCCCGCCGACCTGGCGTCGGCGCAGGCCCAGGCCGACGCGGCGCGCAAGGACGCGGCCGAGCAGAAGGCGGCGGCGGACCGTGCGCGGGCCGAGGCCGACGGCAACAAGGTGGCGAGCCAGGCGGCGATCGCGGCGGCGCAGAAGCAGGCCGCGGCTGACAAGGCCGACGCCGAGCGCGCCCGGCAGGACGCCGTGGCCGCCCGGCAGGAGGTCGACAAGATCAAGGCCGTGGCGGCGCGTGCGGCCGCCGAGGCCGACCAGCTCAAGGCCGATGCGGCGCGGGCGGCCGCCGAGGCTG
>JAYVSF010000266.1:0-7389 GCA_043775605.1 Myxococcales bacterium | reverse complement strand
GGTCGGCGCCCGAGCTTCCTGCGCGTGCTCGAGGCCCAGGTCGTCGGCCGGGCGATCAACGTCGTCACGCCGATGGCCAGCCTCGGCGAGGCGACCAAGGTCACGATGCTGATGCGCCACACCGACACCGGCCGCGCGGTGGCGACCGTGGTCCGCTTCAACCTGGCGTACGTCGCGCTCAACGGCGCGGCCGTGCTGATCGGCGCGCCGCTCTGTGCCGCCCTGCTGCCGCTGCCGACGTGGATGGTGCGCACGCTTTGGATCGGCAGCGGGCTGACCCTGGCCCTGGCCGTCGGTCTGGTCGCGCTGGTCCGCGCCGGCCTGGTCGCGAACCTCATCCGCGTGCTGCGCGGGTTCCGGATCATCTCGCGCGACCGGTTCGGGGTCTGGCGCGAGCGCCTGCGCAAGCTCGACGAGACCATGCGCGGCGAGGCCGGGCTGCGGTCGTGGGCGCCGGGGCTGTGGGCGCTGGCGTCGAAGCTCCTGACCTGGACCGGCACCTGGCTGGTGCTTTACGCGAGCGGCCAGCCGCCCAGCGTCGGAGTGATGGCGGCGGTGGCCACGGCTGGCACGCTGATCAACGTCGCCGCCAACGTGGTCCCGCTCGGGCTCGGCATCAGCGAGGGCGGCACCGCGGCGCTCATGGCCGCGCTCGGCGAGTCACCGACGCTCGGGGTGACGATGGTGGTCGCGCGCCGGGTGGTCTACCTGACCTACGCGGCGCTCGGCCTGCTGGTGCTCGCCGCCGACGAGACCATTCCGCGGCGCTAGCGAGCCACGCGCGTCAGGGCGCGGAGAAACCGTTGGTCCGGTGGCTGCCGTCGCAGAACGGCTTGTTCTTCGAGCCGCCGCACCGGCACAGCGCGCACTTGTCGGTGCGCCCGACCAGCCGGCCGGTGCCACCCAGCAGCTCGAGGTTGCCGGCGACCAGCAGCGGGCCGTCCGGCCGTGGCGTGATCGTGAGTGCGCCGTCGCGGGCGGCCAGCGCGGTGGTGTCGCCGACCGGCGGCTCGCCGCTGGCGGTGAAGCCGGCGGTGGCGTGGCTGCCGTCGCAGAACGGCTTGTGCTGCGACGCGCCGCACCGGCACAGCGTCGCGCGCAGGCAGGTGCCGTGGCCCTCGATCGTGAGTTCGGCGTGGATCGCCAGCGGCCCGTTCTCGCGGACCCGCAGGGTGTTGACCTCGGGCGCGCGCTCGGCAGCGCCACCGTCGTGGCGCTCGTAGGTGATCGCGCCCGACGGACACGACCGGGCGATCGCTGCCAGCTCCTCCGCGTCGATCGCGTCGGGGTCGATCCACGGCCCTTCGACGTTGGCCCTGAACACCCGCGGCGCGCCGACCACGCAGTTGCGGGCGTGAACACACCGGCCGCCGTCGAAGTGGATGGTCAGGGACCGGCCGCGATAGCTCTCGGGTTCGCTCATAGCGCGAGAGTGTACGATCAGGGGATGACGGTGCCGGGCTGGGCCGCATCGACCGACCACTGGAAGTTGTCGATGATCGCGGCCGAGTCGTAGATCTCGTCGCTGGTGTCCCACAGCGCGATGCGCAGCGTGATGGTCTCGCCGCCGTTGACGTTGCCCTGCGTGACCAGCCAGCCGGTGCCGCCGCCCTCGCGGTTGTTGGCGCCGCACACGCCGGGCTCGGCCGGGTACAGCGGGTTGGGGCCGGGGTTGGTCCGGTCGAGGCCCGTGCCGGTGAGCTCGTTGATGCCCGTGCACGTGGTGATCGAGCCGGGCGTCGAGCCGCCGCCGCAGCCGGTCGGCCCGTTCACGCACTGGCGGAACAGCCCGGTGTTGCCGTGGCCGAGGTTCACGCCGACCGGATAGATCTGGTTGGTCGGCGAGGTGTAGATCGCGAGGTTCTTGTCGCCGGGGTTGGCGGGCGTGCCAGACCAGCCCGAGTCGAGCAGCACGACGAAGAAGTCGTTGAACGGGCTGCACACCCACTCGGGGTACTCGGAGCTGAGGAAGTTGGTCGAGAAGCTGAACGACTTGGCGTTGGTCGGGGTCTTGATGTGGAGCTGCAGCATCACCGGATCGTTGGCGGTGACGCCGGCCGCGGGCTCGGGGCAGCCGGGCGCGTTGGGCAGGTTGCCGCCGTTGGCCGCCAGCCAGTCGCCGGGGAAGCCGCTGGTGCCGCCGCGCGGGCCCGCGCTCTGGAAGTCGATGAACCCGGGCAGGGTCTGGCCGGTCGCCGCGGCGTTGCCGGTCGACAGCACGGCGAACGCGGTGCCGCCCTGGACCTGGACGCCGCCGAACGTGGTGCGGATCGAGTGCTGGGCGGCGTTGGGCGTGCCGTTGCCGTCGGCCTTCACGAAGCTGGCGTCGACCAGGCCCCACGAGCCGTTGCTCGCCATCTGGCACAGGTCGATCGTCTTGGCGAAGTCGAGCGCGTTGCCGCTGTTGCTGGCCAGGCCGACGTCGCAGTTGGTGACCGCCGCCTCGTCGACCTGCCCGTTGCAGTTGTCGTCGAGGCTGTTGCCGACCACCTCGAACGCGCCGGGGTTGACCAGCTGCGGATCGGTGCAGCCGTCGCCCGCCGAGTCGCAGCAGTCGCCGGCGCAGTTGCTGTAGCCATCGCCATCGGCGTCGACCACCTCGTCGACCTCGCCGTTGCAGTTGTCGTCGACGCTGTTGCCGCAGGTCTCGTTGGCCGGCAGCACCTCGCCGTCACAGCGACCCCAGTGCCCGGTCGCGTCGCACGTGTGCGTGCCGCCGGTGCACGGGCCCACGCCCTCGGTCCCGTTGATGCCGTCGTAGCAGGCGCCGGTGTTGCCCGGGTGACACGTATCGACGACGCCGCCATCGCCGCCCTCGCTGCTCGTCGGCCCGCACCCTCCCGCGAGCAGCACGAGCGCAGACACCAGGACGACAGCGCGACGCGATACGATCATGGCGCGAAGGCTCCCACGCTCGCCCCCGCGACTCAACCACCGTCCACCGCTCCGGGCACGGCCGCGAACCTTGGTCACGCCCCCGAGGTGTCCGGCCCCTGCGCAGTCGGCGTCAGGACACCCTGCCCCAGCTTCCCCGCCTCGTGACCGACTCGAGGGCCCTTACTGACCGGACGCCGTGACGGCGGCGGGACCTGCCTTCTTTCACGGGCGATGGTCACCGGCGACCCTGAGGTCACACCCCGAGAAACAGGTAGTCGAGGGAGGCGACGATCTCGGCGCGGTAGGGCGTGAGCTGGCCCCGGAGCTCGCGCAGATCGCCGACCGGTACCGCTGCGAGGCTCGGCACCAGCACCACATGATCGACGCCGGCTACCTTCACGTGGGGCGTCAACCGCCCGGCGGTCCCGGTCAACCGGCTCCGGAGCGCGAGCGGCGCGACGATCCGGTCGCGCCCGGTGTCCGCCACGTCGGCTTGCAACACGACGACGAACGGATAGGCGCGGCGAGCTCGAGTGATCGGGTTCTCGAAGACCTCGAACTGGCTCACTCGTCGTCCCGGGCGTAGTGCTCGCGGACCATCTCGGCGAACGACCCGTGCTTGTCGGCGTAGGCGTTCGACGCCTCCAGATCGGCGCGGATCTCGGCCTGGAGCTGCTCGGCATGGCGCCTGGCCAGCTCGAGGGCCAAGGCCTCCTCGGCGATCTGTGACACGTTCACCCCCAGCCGCTTGGCCTGGGCGTAGAGATCCGAGTTGATCGTCACGCTGACGGTCTGCTTGGATGCCTTGAGGTTGTAGGTCGCCGCCTTGGTCGCCATGGCACGTGTCCTTTACCCGTGCACCGTACCCGTGTCAGACGCAAGGTCAAGCCCGCTCGAGGGCGCGGCGCCGGTCGAATTTCGTCGTCGATTCCGGTGATCCCAGTGCGAATCGAACGCACGACCTACGGTTTAGGAAACCGTCGCTCTATCCGGCTGAGCTATGGGATCAGGATCGGTCGCGGCCGGCGCCGGCTGGGCCCGCCCTGGTCGGGTTGTGACCTGGGGCCTGACCGTCGCCGCTCGCCGCCCGCAACCGACGTGACTCTGCCCCAGGCGAGCGCAGGGGGCAAGCACGTCGTGACGACGTGAAGCGGTAGGCCCGACCTCAGGGCAGCTTGGGCTCGACGAGCGGGGTCTTGCACTCGAGGCCGCCGAGGAAGGCGACGAGGTCGGTGATCTCGGCGTCGGTCAGGTTCTTCGACGCGAGCAGCGCGGTGAGGTTCTTGTTGGGGCCAGCGCCGCCGGCCATGTAGCGGACCGCGCCCTCGAGCGTGGCCTGCGAGCCGTCGTGGAAGTACGGCGGCGACTTGGAGACGCCGCGCAGCGACGGGACCTTGAAGGCCGCCCACTCCTCGGGCTTCTGGGTGATGCCGCCGCGGCCCGGGTCGATGTCCTTCTCGTCCTTGCCGGCGGTGCCGACGCCGGCGTTGAAGTACGCGCCGCCGTCCATCATCGCCGCGATCGTGAAGTACGGCGGGGTGTGGCACGCCGAGCAGGTGCCCTTGCCGAGGAAGGTGTCGAGGCCGCGCTGCTGGGCGTCGGTGAGCGCGGTCTTGTCGCCGCCGGCGAACTTGTCGTAGGCGGTGTCGGTGCAGGTGATGGTGCGGAGGTAGTCGGCCACCGCCTGCGCCAGCTGGTCGGCCGTGGGCGCGGCGTCGCCGAACGCCGGCTTCCACAGCTTGGCGTAGCCGGCAATCTTCGCGAGCTCGGCGGTCTTCTTCTCGAGGTTGTCCTTGCCGACGCCCATGTTGCCGCCGCCCAGCGCGCCCTTGACCACGTCCTCGAGCTGCGCGGCCCGGCCGTCCCAGTAGAACCCGCTCTTGTGGTAGGCGAGGTTCCACAGCGCAGGCGAGTGGCGAGTGAGCTTCTTGTCGCCGGGGCCGATCGCGATCGGGTCGTGGCCGCCGAGGCCGTCCTCGTTGAGGTGGCACGAGTAGCAGGCGTGCGAGCCGTCGACCGACATGCGCTTGTCGAAGAACAGGGCGTGGCCGAGATCGATCTTCGCGGCGCGCGCCGGATCGTCGGGCAAGGTCAGCGGCGGCATGGCCTGCAGCGCGCCTTGCGACGGCCGCGCCACCGGCGGCGGCGGCGGGGTCGGGGTGGTCGGCGGCGGCGGCGGGCCCTCCCCTTCGGTCGCCTTCTTCTTGCTGCCACACGCGCCCAGGCTGAGCCCGAGCGCCACTCCCAGGATCCAGGTGCGGGTCGTCATGGCTCGCAGGCTACCCCCAAATCGCGCCGGCGGCCCGGATCCGGGAGTCCGGCGGCTCAGGGCGTCGGCGCGGCCCCGCGCTCGGCGGCCGTCGGGGCGACGTTGTCGAGGCAGGTCACCAGCGGGTCGCACTCGGTCTCCTCGACCAGGCAGACCTCGTAGACCCGGACCTGGCGCGACGACAGCTGCTGGCGCTTGCACTCGGTGGTGAACTCCTCGGAGTGGACCGGCGCGGTCTTCTCGAGGTCGAGCTTGGCCAGCTCCTCGGCGGTCATGGTCCGGCGAGCCTCGGCGACCGCGCACGCGGTGAGCCGCGGACCGAGGGCCTCGCACGAGGCGTCGCGCCGGATCTCGAGCTCGGTGCGGGTCTCGGTCGTGGCCGTCGAGTGGTTGTCGGGGCCGGTCTTGGCCGCGGGCTTGGTCCCGCACCCGATCATGGCCACGGCGCATACCAGCAACATCGAGCGGCTCATCGCCGGTGAAGCTACCACGCACGCTCGAGCGGGGCCGGTCGGGTCGAGCGCGCACTACCTGGTCAGGAAGACCTGGCCCTCGCGGCCCTCGTCGTCGAGCGCGGTCAGGCAGGTGCTCTCGAGCTGCGCGACCGCGGTGACCCGGGCCAGGCACGGCACGACCTTGGCCGGCGCCGCCTTGCACTCGGTCATCACCATCGCGACGTTGTCGCCGACCTCGGCCTCGTTCATGCCCGTGCGTTCGGCCGCGGCCTGGTAGAGCGCGCGCACGTGATCGAGCTGGCGGTCGCAGGCCGACGCGTCGACCGGGCCGCCGCTGCCGCTGCCGGTCCCCGGGCCGGTGCCGGGCCCACGGCTCGAGCCCTTGCACGCGCACGCGGCCTCGGCGGCGACGACAGCGACCACGATCCAGGCGGCGACCTTCATGGCCGGGGACTGTACCGCGGGTCGACCGGCGGCGATCAGCCGGCGACGCGCTGGTAGCCGTCGACCGCGAACAGCGGCGCCGCTACTCGCGCGGGGTGGTTGAGGTCGAGGCGCAGCGGGGTGACGCTGATCAGGCCGGCGGCGACCGCGTTGCAGTCGGAGCCCGGGAGATCCTCGTGGCCGCGCGCGCCGCCGCCGATCCAGACGTACGGCCGGCCCCACGGATCGGCGCGCTCCATCACGTCGTCGACGTAGTAGCGGCGCCCCAGGTTGGTCCAGGCGTAGCGAGTCTCGCCGGCGCCCGGCAGGTTGACGCTGAGGACCTCGCCGCCCGGCAGGGTGCCGATCGCGGCCTTGACCAGCGCGGCGGAGAACGCCAGCGCCGGTCCGGGCTGGGCCGCGCGCGGCGCCAGCGACAGCGCCACCGCCGGCAGCCCGCGCAGCCCGCCCTCGACCGCGCCCGCGACCGTCCCCGAGTAGAAGACGTCGCTGCCGAGGTTGTAGCCGTCGTTGGGGCCCGACACGATCAGCGCGGGTGGCCGGGGCGCCAGGCGCAGCAGGCCGACGTAGACGCAGTCGACCGGCGTGCCCGACAGCGCGTACCGGCCGGGCGCGACCTGCTTGCAGCGCAGGGGCTTGTGCAGCGTGATTGCGTGCGAGGCAGCGGACCGCTGGCGCTCGGGTGCCACCACCAGGACGTCGAGGTCGACGGCGGCCAGGGCCTCGGCCAGGCCCTCCAGCAGCGGCGAGTCGATCCCGTCGTCGTTGGTGATGAGGACAAGCGGGCGGTCGGACATCTCGGGCTCATGCATACCGCCGGCCTGGCGCCGCGTGGCGCCCGGTCCGGAAAAAAAGCGGGACGGTCACTGGGGGTGACCGTCCCTACCTCGTCGGGGCGACAGGATTTGAACCTGCGACCCCCAGACCCCCAGTCTGGTGCGCTACCAGGCTGCGCTACGCCCCGATGGAGAGGGATGCCGGGTCTACAGCATCGAGAGGACGGTCGCAAGCTCGACGGGGAGAAACCGCGTCGAGTGCATCCACCTCTCGAGCTAGGCCGCCGGCGGAGCGGGATTCAGGACGTTCTTGAGCACCTGGCTGGGCTTGAACGTCAGCACGCGGCGCGCGGAGATCGTGATCTCCTCGCCGGTCTGCGGGTTGCGCCCGATGCGGGCCTTCTTCTCGCGCACGATGAAGTTGCCGAAGCCCGAGAGCTTGATCTTCTCGCCCTTCTCCAGCGTGTCTTTGATGGTGTCGAACACCAGCTCGACGATCTCGGCGCTCTCCTTCTTGGAGAACAGCACCTTGCTGCACACGCTCTCGATGACGTCGGCCTTGGTCATG
>JAYVSF010000265.1:0-4505 GCA_043775605.1 Myxococcales bacterium | reverse complement strand
TCCGCGACCGGGCTGCTCTCGACCGACCTCGGTCGCGGCGCCGCGGCCCCGGGCGGCCTCACGTTCCGGTTCTAGGACCGTCGACGATCCGGGTGGCGTGATCGGCCGGGGCCGCGTGGTACAACGCCGGCCATGCTGCGG
Source organism: Myxococcales bacterium (assembly GCA_043775605.1). Taxonomy (GTDB): domain Bacteria; phylum Myxococcota_A; class Polyangia; order Haliangiales; family Haliangiaceae; genus UBA2376. The sequence continues at coordinate 4,364 of JAYVSF010000265.1, read as the reverse complement.
TCGCGCTGGTCCGGTCCTGTTGCGTGTGGGTTGTTCATCGGCCTCGGCCTGGCGGCGCCGGCCTGCGTCGACAAGGCGCCGCCCGCGCCGGCGGTCGATCCGGCGCTGATCGCCGACAACCTCCTGACCGCGCCGCCGTCGCAGCTCACCAAGCAGCTCGACATCGGCATCGGCGGCAAGGTCACGTACCTCGGCTACACCACCGATCAGACGCGCATCGCGCCCGGCGACAAGGTCGCGATCACCCACTACTGGCGGGTCGATCAGGCGCCCGGTAAGAACTGGCGGGTATTCTCGCACCTGGTCGGCGACGGCACCGACTTCGTCAACGTCGACCAGACCGACATGCGCAAGGGCCTCCCGGTCGAGCGCTGGACCGCCGGTCAGATCATCCGCGACCCCCAGACCTTCATCCTGCGCAAGGACTGGCGCTCGGCCAAGGCCACGCTGCTGGTCGGCATCTACAAGAAGGGCGGTCACACGATCAACGACCGCATGGCGATCACCGGGCCCAGCAAGGACAACGCCGCGATCGTCATCACCTTCGACGTCGACGTGTCGAAGGCCGCGCCGCTGCCCGATCAGGTCATCGTCCGCAAGGCCGTGGGCCCGATCGTGATCGACGGCAAGGCCGACGAGCCGTCGTGGGCGACCGCGCCGTCGGCGGCGCTGCTCACCGCCGAGGGCGGCCCCGACATCAAGGGCGGCACCACCGCCCACCTGACCTGGGACGACCACTACCTGTACGCCTTCGTGGCGGCGACCGACGACGACGTCGCCAGCGAGTACACCAAGGCCGACGAGCCGATCTGGAAGTCCGACGTGGTCGAGCTGTTCATCGACGCCGACGGCAACGGCAAGGGTTACGTCGAGCTGCAGGTCAGCCCGCGCAACGTCCACTTCGACTCGTGGTTCCCGGGCGGCCGGGCGCCGTCGGGCGAGCTCGACTTCGACGCCGGCCTGCAGTCGGCGGTCGTCGTCCACGGCACGCTCGACAACCGCGACGACGACGACGAGGGCTGGGACGCGGAGATCGCGATCCCGCTGGCCGTCGTCCGGGGCAAGGATCCGGCGATGGCGGTCCGGTTGCCGCCGCAGCCCGGCGACACCTGGCGGCTCAACGTGGTGCGGGTCGACTATCCGCGCGGCGGGCAGGCGGCGGCCGTGGCCTGGAACCGGATCCGCTACTCGGACTTCCACTCGCTCGATCGCATGCTGACCGTGACGTTCGCCGGCGTCGACGGCTCGACCACGGCGGCCGCGCCCGGCAGCGGCGCCGGGACCGCGGCCGGCAGCGGCGCCGGGACCGCCGCGGGCAGCGCCGAGAACGGCGCCCTGGGCAATGGACCGGGCAGCCCGTCGGGCAGCGGCCTCACGGTCGCGCCCGCGCTCAACGGCAAGCCGCCCGGTGGCGCGACCGCGGCCGGCCTCGGTCCCGGCGCCGCTCCGACCAGCCCGGCCCGCCGCACGGCCCAGCCGCCGACCGCGACGGCGGTTCCCTGACGTCCCTGCTACGCTCGACGGCGGTGCCCAGCTCCTCGTTCGCCGTCGCGCGCCGCCTCGCGGCCTTGCTCGTCGGTGGGCTGGTCGCGTGCGGCCCCGGTGGTCCGCACAAGGTCGGTCAGTCGCCGAGCTGGCGCCAGCCACCGGCCGAGCTCCGCGCGCCGGTCGACGCCCGCCCGCCCGAGCCGGCGGTGATCGAGCTGGCGCCGTCCGGACCGGCGGTGGCCGCCTACAACGATCCGCCGATGTCGCCGGCGCCGCACAGCGATCTCGGCGACGCGGTGGTCGCGGTGGTCGGTGAGCTGGCCGCGGCCCAGCACGTCGCCGCGCCGATCGCCGACGGCCGGCTGTTCGCGGTCGCACGCGATCTCGCCACCGTGGTGCCCGCCGAGGGCATCGTGCCCTACGCGCTCGTCGAGTTCGCGCTCCACCACCACGGCATCATCGAGCCGTCACCGCATCTGCTCGTGGTCCGGACCGCGACCACCGAGGCCGACGTGTTGATCGAGCAGCTCCGGCCGCGCCTGGCCGAGATCCTCGCCACCGGCGAGATCGCCCGCATCGGCGTCGGCCTGGTGCCGCGCGGCGACGAGTGGGCGGCGGTGGTCGCGCTCCAGGCCAGCTACATCGTCACCGGCGCGATCCCGCGCAAGCTCGGGCAGGGCGGCACCGCCGAGCTGACCGCGCGCATCGCCGGCGCGTTCTCCGACCCCGAGGCCTTCGCCACCCGCGACGACGGCACCGTCGAGCGGCTGCCGCTCGATCCCGCGCCCGGCGGCGGCCTGCGCACCACCATCCGCTGTGGTGGCCAGGGTGGTCAGCAGCAGATCGAGCTAGCCGCCAGCGATCGCACCGGCTCGACCGTGCTCGCCAACTTCCCGGTGTGGTGCGACGACGATCCGCCGCTGCGGGCGTCGGCGCCGGTGCTGGCGGTCGACGACCAGCCGGTCACCAGCATCGCCCTTGCCGAGGGCCGGATGCGGGTCCTGGTCAACCGCGATCGCGCCGCCGCCGGGCTGGCGCCGGTCGAGGACGATCCCGCGCTGGCCGCGGTCGCGCGCGCCCACAGCCAGGAGATGGCGCGCAGCGGCGTGGTCGGCCACGTCTCGCCCCTGACCGGCGACGCCACCGATCGCGCGGCCCGGGCCGGCATCCGCACCGGCCTCCTGCTCGAGAACATCGCCCGGGCCTACGGCGTGGCCGAGGCCGAGGCCGGCCTGATGAACAGCCCCGGCCACCGCGCAAATCTGTTGACGCCCGGCGTCACCCACGTCGGCATCGGCATCGAGGTCGGCGCCACGGTCGGTGGCCGGCGCGAGATCTTCGTCACCCAGATGTTCCGGCGGGTGCCGCCGCCGATCGACGCCCACGCCACCGTCGCCGCGATCCGCGCGCGCCTGCACGCCGCCGGGACCTTCGGTGACGACCCCGAGCTCGATCGCATCGCCGCCGACTACGCCCGCCAGCTCGCCGCCGGCGCCGAGCCGACGTCGGCCTCGCGCGCGGCCGCCGCCGCGCTGGCCCAGGTGTCGTCGCGCTACACCCGGATCGCGAGCATGGTCACCGCGGTGTCGGAGGTCAGCGCGCTCGACGCTGCCGCGATCCTCGCCGGCACCAGCTTCACCCACGTCGGCATCGGGGTCGGGCAGGGCGATCATCCCGAGCTCGGCCCGGGCGCGCTGCACGTCGTGGTGCTGCTCGCGCAGTCGCGCTGACCCGCGGGCGCGGGTGATCAGGGGCGGTGGACCAGCGGCAGCTCGACGAAGCTGGCCTGGCCGGGCGCGTGGTGGATGCGCTGGGTCGCCTTGCGGAAGTCGCCCGGCTTGGCCCAGAAGATGTTCGCGATGAAGCGCTGCGGGTTGCGATCGTAGAGCGGGAACCAGCTCGACTGGACCTGGACCATGATCCGGTGGCCGGGCAGGAAGACGTGGTTCGCGGTCGGCAGCTCGAACCGGTAGCGCAGCGGCTTGCCGGCGGCGATCGCGGTCGGCTTGTCGTAGGCCTCGCGGTAGCGCCCGCGGAAGATGTCGGCGGCGATCATGAGCTGGTAGCCGCCGAGCTCGGGCTGGGCCGCGACCTCGTCGGGGTAGACGTCGATGAGCTTCACCACCCAGTCGGCGTCGGTGCCGGTGGTCGACGCCACCAGGTTCGCGATCGGCGTGCCGCTGATCTGGGTCGGCGCGGTCAGGACCTCGGAGGTGAACACCGCGACGTCGGTGCGGCCCGAGGCCTCGCGTTGATCGTCGACCAGCCAGCGCCGCCAGGCCTCGCCGTCATCGGCGACGTCCGGGCGCGACCGGTACGGCACCGGCTTCGCCGGATCCGAGACGTACTCGGTGGTCGGGGCCTCGCCCGGCTTCGGCGCGGTGAAGCGCAGGCCGCCGTGCGCGACCAGGTACAGCGGCGTCGGGGTGACCGTGCAGCCGCTCGGGCAGCCCGCCGGCCAGGCCGGCAGCCGGCGCCACAGGTTGGTGCCGGTCTCGAACGCGGTGACCGGCGCGAGGTCGGCCTTGGGCGCGCCGTCCTTCAGGTACTGGGCCAGGAACGGCGCGAGGACGTCGCGGCGGAAGGTGAGCGCGGTGTCGCTGTCGAAGTGGATGGGCCCCAGCGCGCTGCCGTCGGCGCGTTCCTGGCCGTGATGCCACGGGCCCATCACGAGGAACACCTTGTCGTTGGCGACGTCCTTGGGCTCGAGCGCCCGGTACACCGCCGGCGCACCGTAGATGTCTTCCTGGTCCCACAGGCTGTGGACCAGCATCACCGGCACCGTCAGCGGCCGGGCGGCCAGCAGCTTGTCGACGGCCTGGTCGCTCCAGAACGCGTCGTAGCTGGGGTGGGCCACGACCTTCTGCCAGAAGCCG
>JAYVSF010000264.1:0-1804 GCA_043775605.1 Myxococcales bacterium | reverse complement strand
AGCTCAGGGCATGTTTTGGGAAGCCCCCTCGTCGAGGGGACGGCTCGGCGTGCCTACTACGTGCCTATAGCGGTGGGCCAAGGTCGTGGGCCAAGGTCGCGGCGAGCGCCCGGGTCTGATGGTGCCGTGGGCCGCCGAGTCCCACCGTGTCCTTCGGTGACCAAGGGCCTCGCGCGGGTCCGCGAAGACCTCCAGGCCGGGTAGCTGATGTTCTTAGCGATCCCGCAGGGCCTGCCGTCGCTGAAGAGTTCGGTTCGGACGGCCCCGTCGATCGGCGGTAGTCGACCTCAAGTACAGGCGAGCCGACAAGGACATCGCCCACACGACGTTGTACCAGGCGGTCATCGAGGCCGTTCGCTGCGGCCTCGACCGAGCCCACCTGGTGTACCCGAGCACGCCACCCTTCCCCGCCTGCGAGTTGGGATCGTCGAGGTGCTGCTCTACGAGGGCAGTTTGAAGGCCACCGACGAGCTCGACACCTCCATCCGCGGAGCTGGCCGAGAAGCTCGCAGAGTGACGCCACCGGCGGAAGGTCAGCCCGGCCCTACTGCGAGTTCAGCGTGTCCCGCCACGTCTGCAAGGCGGTGACCCATTCCACGCGTTTCGTCTGACGCGCGAGGCCCGGGTGCACGAGCGGGAGCAAGTCCCCACTCCAGCCGTCCACGACGACACGACCCCTCGTGCCGTAGCCCTGGGGCTGCAGCCGGTCCTGAACTCCCGTGACGGTGTCCGCGACGGAACGAACCGAGTCCAGCGCCTCCTGACCGAGCGTGATCACCAGTTCGGCGCCCGCGTCGACGAACTCGGCTCGCAGGGACGATCGCCGAGGTTCCGAACCGGCGAGCCTCACCATTGTGCTCACGCTGGGCCGGTCCGGCAGCGATCCGGAGTCGGCACCGATCCCGGGCGCCAGTGGCTGGAACCGGTCGAGGATCGCCTCCGCCTGGCCACCCTTCCCGGGTTTCACGAAGAACCAGGGGACCGCGTCGGTGAATGCGACGTCGCTGGTGTTCAACCCGAGCGGTGCCAGCACGCCGCTGAGGAGGCCGGCACCGGACGGGCCGCTCGTACCGACCCTCACCGTTCCCATCCGGTCTGGGTCGAACCCGACGGCCTGCTGCCACGCCTCGAGGAGATCGGCGGGTTTCGGATCTTCGCCGTCCCAGAAAACGACCGGTTCGACATCCACGGCGAGCGAACCGATGTACGGGCGCCGGCGCTCGTCGACAGGGCGCGGGTCGAGATGGGCGGGCGGCGACCAGGCGACGTGGAAGGCCGACGGGTAGACACCGACGATCATCACCCGGCACGGGCCGACCGGGGAACGCGCCGGTCTTTCCAGGTTGGGCTGCCCGAATGGAAACCGGCCGTGGTCATCCCCCATGGACACACCGTAGGAGACGGCAGCGTGCAGGCGTTCCGTCTCTCTAACTTCATTACACCCCTCCTGCATGATGGGCGCATGTCGAAAGGGATCACGGCGTTCGCTCCGGTGTACGGATCGTTGCTCGATGAGGCGCGTTCGCTCACGGACACCGAGGTCGCCGATCGGGTTCGGGCGCTGGCGGCGGAGCGTTGTCGCATCGAAGCCGAGCTGGCGGTGATGGTGCGCGAGGCCGAGCGGCGTGACGTGCATCGCGCTGACGGTCACTTGTCGGTGTCGGGCTGGTTGCGGGCGACGCTGTCGTGGTCCACGAGCGACTGTGTGCGCGTCGTGCGTCGCGGCCGCCTGCTGGAACGCGCTCCCGCTGTCGGTGACGCCTTGCTCGATGGGTCGTGCGGTGTGGCGCAGACCGACGAGCTC
>JAYVSF010000263.1:0-6325 GCA_043775605.1 Myxococcales bacterium | reverse complement strand
CGCACAGGTGGCGGGACCCCGACATATGTTCCGTGCAGGTCACGACAACGATCGTCGACGTTAAACGACGCGTAGCCGGACGCGGCGACCGGATAGAGTACGGACTTGCCGCTGCCGGACGGTCCAGCGACCACGAGCATGACCGGGCGGGCCATCGATCAGACGTCGGTACGCGAGGTCGGCAGCATGTCGGCCGGCAGGTCGACGACGCGGCGATCGTTCTCGTCGATCAGGCCGGCGCGGCGGAGACGGTCAAGGCGGGCCTGGACCTGCTCCATGCCCTCGCGCATCGTGCCCTCGGCCCAGGACCGGAGTGCGGCGGATTCCGTGTCCGTGATGTCGGCTGGCCGAAAGACCACCGCGAGGACCTCGCACCCACGCAGCTCCTGGAGGTCCGCGGTCACGGACCTGACGCGGATGTACTTCTTCACCGCATCGAGCCAGAGCTCGATCTTGGACGCGACCGCGACGTGCAGTCGTCCGCTCCCGAGCGGCGGATGGCCGGGCATGAAGGCGTCGCGGCGGACGATCTCGACCTCAACGGTTCCATCGCCGCGCAGGCTCACCCACGCGATATCGGCGGCGGACCGGAACGCGTTCATCGACACCCGGTGCTGGTCGTCCTCCTGAAGACTGACGGAAGCGCCCGAACCGACCATCGTGACCGTGTCCTCGGCATGGCCGAGGTCGTCGACGAGCTCGATGCAGGCGCTTGGTTGCACGAACCCAGCGTAGCACGCAGGTGAGCATGACATTCCTACGTGCGCGAGCCTGGGGCCGGCCACCGACGTGATGCGCATCGTGCTGCGCTGGCAGGACGATCATCGCGGCTTCAAGGTCGCGACCAACGAGGCGGGCATCCGCCTCGCCGGCGCCAGCCGTGGCGCGGACGCCGCCGTGTTTCGCCGCGAGGATCTCGGCGACTACACCGGTGGCTTCCGGTGCGTGCCGCCCGTGCTGGCCGTCGAGGTCGCCGGGCAGGACGAGCGCGAGCTCCAGCTCCGCGAGAAGGCCGGCTGGTACCTCGCGGTCGGCGTCGCCGCCGTCTGGCTGGTGCTGCCCGACACCCGCGAGGTCATCGTCATGACCGCCGCCGGCGAGTCCCGCCACCGGACGGGCCGCCTGCCTCCGCACGACGCCCTGCCGGACCTCGCCCCGGCGGTCGCCGACTTCTTCCTTCAGCTCACCGCCCGCTGACGGTTCCACGCAGCCGGCAAGCGCCGCGACGGCCCGGTCTCCCCATCGCCTACGCGTCCGGGTTTATCAGGTAGCGGACGTAGCGGACCTGATCCTCTCCGCCGCGGCTTCATGATCAGGTAACGTGAGGTCCAAGGCAGAAGACCTTCGACGAGCCCCCGCCCCCGACGGCGCCGGGACCTGATCCGACCCGGTCGGTTGCGGTCGGCGCCGGGGCGCATTGCGACCCGCGGCGCGCGCGTGCAACGATCGCCGCCGATGACGACGACACGGCCGCTCCAGCTCGCGTACGTGCCGACCATCGCGTGCTACAGTCGCACCACCGAGCCCCTGGACTTCGATCTCGATCGCTTGATCGCCGCGCTCCAGGTCTACGTCGACGTGCATGTGGCGCCGGTGTGGGGCACGCCGGCCACGCTCGTGGCCACGGCGGGACCGGTGAAGGGCGCGTGGGGGCTGGTCTTCATGGACGACGCCGACGCCGAGCATCCGGACATCTCCGCGCGGCACGACGTCACCGCCGAAGGGCTGCCGCTGGCGAAGGTCTTCGTCCGGACCAGCCGCAAGCACCGCCAGCCGGCGAGCCTCAACGCCTCGCACGAGCTGGTCGAGATGCTGATCGATCCCGGCAACAACCTGATGGTGCGCAAGCCGCACTCGGGGACGATGTACTGCTACGAGGTCGCCGATCCCGTCGAGGACAAGGGCTTCGAGATCGACGGCCTGCGGATGTCCAACTTCGTCTATCCGACCTACTTCGAGACGTTTCACCGACGCGGCTCGGTCAAGTTCGATCACCGCGGCCACGTCAAGCGGCCGTTCCAGATCCTCCGCGGCGGTTACCAGATCACGCACGCCGACGGACAATGGGTCAACGAATACGGATCGCTGGCCAAGGCGATCCGTCACGCCAAGGAAGATCGTCGCGGCCGCCGCGGCGCGCACCGGACTCGCAGCTCTCACCCCGCAAAGGAAGCAGACATGGCAAAGGCAAAAGCGACGAAGAAGACCGCGACGAAGAAGGCCGCGCCCGCGAAGAAGGTCGCGCCCGCGAAGAAGGCCGCGCCCGCGAAGAAGACCGCAGCGAAGAAGGCCGCGCCCGCGAAGGCGGCGGCGTCCGCGAAGTCGGCGGCGTCCGCGATGCAGGCCGCGCCCGTGATGGGTGCGGCGGGTGGTGCGGCCAGCCGGAGCGCGGCGGTTCGGCCGAACGCGAAGGCGACGCACACCGAGCCGGTGATGGGCTCGGCCGGCGGCGTAGGCAAGCGTTCGGGGGGTGGCGGCGCCACGTCGGGTCGCACCGATCCGGTGCTGGGCAGCGGCGGAGGCAGAGGCAGTCGGTCGGGCGGGAACCCGTCGCAGGCGATTCACGATCGCGATGATGATGAGGCCGACGAGCCGGTGATGGGCGCGGCGGCCAGCCGCGGCGGCGCCTCCGATCCGGACGGCGGCGACGAGGTTGCCGGTTCGTCGCAGGGCCGGGGCTCCCTGGGCCGGGGCGGGAAGCAGAAGGAGCCCCCGAGCAACTCCGGTACCAGGGGCGCGTGACGGGTCGCGCCGTCGTCCACTGACGCGTCGACGATCAATCCGCAATCCGCGTTCCTGCGCATTCTCCTCTCGGATCAGGGCCGACGGATCAGCAGGGCGACCGGACCGGCGGCCTCGCAAGCGTCGTCGCAGACGACCGCCACGGTGGTCTGGTCCTGCGGATCGCCGGGCGCCGGCTCGGTCGCGTATGGCTGAAGGCTGAGCCAGCCACGGATGGTGAACATGCCCGACTGCTGCGGAGTTCCGTCACAGTTCCCGAGCAGGTGCTCGAAGGGGAAGCTGTCGATGGAGGACACCGGGCGATCGTACGAGGTGACGTGCTCGCCGGCAGCGTTGAGCATCTCGAGGTGGAGATAGTCGTCCTGACGCGGCTGCACCTCCTGCGCGATGACCACCTCCGTGCTGACCAGGGGCTCCGCGGAGGGGCCGCAAGGGTCACAGCCGGCTGACAAAAGCTGTCCGATGGCAATCGCATGGAGGGCGGCTGTTCGATGCACGTCGCGCCACGATGCAGGGTGCGGGCCACACGCAATCCCGCGAGCCGATTGTGGCGAAGCATGGCGCGGCGCCCTGAACCATGACGTCGATGTCGTGCGACTGACCTCCGAGCCGCCCTGAGCTTCGCCAAGGGCACCGTCTCGGTCCTGCCCAAGAAGCTCGACGAGAAGGTCGCCCGCCTCCACCTCGGCAAGGTCGGAGGCAAGCTGACCACGCTCGTCGAAGGTCCAGGCCGAGGACCTCGGCGTCGCCCTCGACGGCCCGTCCAAGCCCGTCCACTACCGCTGCGGATCACCCTCGAGCCGGCGGCCCGCGACGGCCGGCTACTCCAGAGAATACGAGCGAGGGTCGAAGCTCAGAGCCCGGGTCGAGCTCTACGGCTGATTCGCAAGACCGGCTGACGTTTCGAACCGCGCTAGAGTGCCGGCGATGGACAAGGTCATCGTCATCACCGGCGCGAGCGCGGGCATCGGCGCGGCGCTCGCCGAGGAGTGCGCGCGGCGCGGCGCGCGGGTCATCCTGGCGGCCCGGCGGGTCGAGCCGCTGGCCGAGATCGCAGCCCGCACCGGCGGGCTCGCGGTACCGACCGACGTCACCCGGCGCGCCGACGTCGACGCCCTGGCAGCCGCGGCGCTGGCCCACGCCGGCCGGATCGACGTCTGGGTCAACAACGCCGGCCGCGGCATCAGCCGGCAGGTGTCGGAGCTGACCGACGACGATCTCGACGAGATGATGCTCGTCAACGTGAAGTCGGCCCTGTACGGCATCCAGGCGGTGCTGCCTCACTTCAAGGCGACCGGCCGCGGTCACCTCATCAATGTCAGCTCGATGCTCGGCCGGGTGCCGTTCGCACCGATCCGCTCGGCGTACGCGGCGGCCAAGCACGCGCTCAACGCGTTGACCGCCAACCTGCGCATGGAGCTCGCGCCCGCGTACCCCGGCATCCGGGTCACGACGGTGTCGCCGGGCGTGGTCGCCACCGACTTCGGCAACCGCGCGCGGCACGGCGGGCCCGACTCGCGATCCATGCAGGGGGCCCAGGCCGTCGACGAGGTCGCCCGCGTGATCGCCGACGCGATCGAGGCGCCGAAGGACGAGGTCTACACCCGGCCCGATCAGGCGGCCGCGGTCGCGCGCTACTACGCCGCGCCGACCTGAGTCAGTCCAGGACCGGGGCGAGCTCGGCGGCGGCCGGGAACAGGCCGAAGATGCCGCCGGTGTGGACGAAGACGATGCGCTCGCCGAACCGCGCGCGATTGCGGCCGAGCTCGGTGACCAGGCCGTGGAAGGCCTTGCCGGTGTAGACCGGATCGAGGACGAGGCCGTCGCGGCGACAGACGTCGCGGATGGTCGCCAGCTCCTCGGGCCGACTCTTGGCGTAGCCCAGGCCGACGTGACCGTCGACGATCTCGACGTCGTCGGGCCCGATGGTGACCGGCAACGACCACCGCGCGGTCATGTCCGCGCAGATCCGGGTCACGACGGCGACGAAGTACGCGCGATCGTCGCAGACGTTGATGCTGGCGACGCGCACGCCTTGCTCGTGCAGCCCGGCCAGCCGCGCGCCCATCACCAGGCCGGCGCTGGTCCCGCCCGAGCCGGTGGCGTGCAGGATCGTCGTCGGCCGCGGCGGCAAGGCCGCGAGGTCGTCGGCCAGCTCGTAGGCGCAGGCGACGTAGCCCCACGAGCCCATCGCGTTCGAGCCGCCCTCGGGGATGACGTAGGCGGTGCCGCCGCCAGCGTTGACCGCGGCGGCCTCCTCGGCCATCAACGCGTTGCGATGGCGCCAGTCGGGCCGGCTGATCCAGCGGATGGCGGCGCCGGCCAGCCGATCGAGGAGGATGTTGCCAGTGGTCGCCGGTGGCGCGGCGGGGTCGTCGGTGCGCAGCACCAGTCGGCAGCGCAGCCCGACCCGCGCGGCAGCCAGCGCGGTCGCGCGCGCGTGGTTCGATTGCTCGCCGCCGCAGGTGATCACGGTGTCTGCGCCCTGGTCCTGGGCCTCGGCCAAGAGGAACTCGAGCTTGCGGACCTTGTTGCCGCTGAGCTCGGCACCGGTCAGGTCGTCGCGCTTGACCAGCAGCTCGACGCCGAGGGCCGCGCTGGTCCGCACCAACGGCTCGAGCGGCGTGCCGGTGCGGGCCAGGGCCAGCCGGCGAGGAAACGGCGGACGCGCGCGCGGAGAGGTCATGGCCGGCGATGCTACCGCGCTTCGATAAGTGCGACGGCGACGGCGACCGCGTCGATGACGAAGGAAAGAATGCTCGCCGGCGCTCGCGTGTTAGATCGAAGCTGGTGCGTCGCCGCCCCGTCCTGTCGATCCTCGCCGTCGCCGGTGTGATCGCGTTCGGCCTGCCGCGCGACGCCCGGCCCCAGCCCGGCGATCCCGAGCCGGCACCCGAGCCGCTGCAGACCGGCGGGTGGCCGCAGCCGGCGGCCGGCCCATCGGCGTCGGGCGATCCCGAGCTGCTGCTCACCTTCGACGACGGCCCCAGCCAGTTCACCACCGCCAAGGTCCTCGACATCCTGGCCCGCTACGGCGTCCACGCCGTGTTCTTCGTCCAGGGCTGGCGGTTCGAGCACGGCGATCCGGTGACCGCGACCGCGCTGATCGCGCGCATGCTGCGCGAGGGCCACGTCATCGGCAACCACACGATCAATCACCGCCACCTGTGCGACCTCGACGGCGATCTGCGGGTCCACGAGATCCTCGGCGCCCGCGCCATCCTCGAGCGGGTGAGCGGCGTGCCGGTGCCGTGGTTCCGCGCGCCCTACGGCGAGCGCTGCCCCGAGCTCGAGGCCGAGCTGACCCGCCTCGGCCTCGCCCACTTCCACTGGGACATCGATCCCCAGGAGTGGCGCAACCGCGGCCCGCGCTTCATCGTCGCCAAGGTGATCCGCAAGCTCACCTACCTGCGCGGCCGGGCGGTGCTGATCATGCACGACACCAAGCCCAACACGATCGTCGCCCTGCCGGCGATCCTCGACTGGATCGCGGTCGAGAACCGGCGCCAGCGCAAGCTCGGCCAGCGGCCGATCCGGCTGATCTCGGGCGCCGAGGTCGCGACCGAGCAGGTGGTGCCGGTGG
>JAYVSF010000262.1:0-3747 GCA_043775605.1 Myxococcales bacterium | reverse complement strand
CGGAGCTCGCGACCCCGAAGGTCGCGCCGGTGCGCTCGCGGACGCCGCGCGCCATCTCGCGCACGACCGCCTCGCTGACCGCGCCCTCGGTCGCGATCGTCGACGGTGCGACCCCGAGCTGGCGGACCTTCTCGGCGTTGGCGTAGGTGATCGCGCCACCGAGGTAGTAGCCCGACGATCCCGGCAGGTCGGTGAGGAGCTGGCCGAGCAGTCCACCGGTGCACGACTCGGCGGTGGCGACGGTGGCGCCCCGGGCCAGGAGGGCCCGCCCGACCACCAGCGGCAGGGGCTCGTCGCCGGTCGCATAGATATGGCGGCCGATCCGGGCCCGGATCCCGGCCTCGACGATCTCGAGCCGGGTGGCGGCGCCGGCCGGATCGAGGTCGCGGACCACGATCTTGATGAGGGTCTCGGGGAACTTGACCTGATAGTGGATGCTGGCGCCCTCGATTCCGTCGACGACGCCGCGCAGCGCCGAGGACAGCTGCGATTCGCCGCGCCCGAACGTGCGGTAGATCCGGCGCGCCATCCGCGGCGCCGCGCCATGCCGCTCGCGCAGCTCGGCGATGCGGGCGCCGAGCCCGCTCTCATAGATAGCCTGGAGCTCGCGGGGGACCCCGGGCAGGCAGACCACCGGCACCCCGGCGACCGGGATCTCGAAGCCGGGGGCGAGCCCGGCCGGGTTGGGCAGGACCCGGGCGCCGGTCGGGACCCGGGCCTGGAGCAGGTTGATGGCGTCGAGGGCGCGGCCGCGGCTGGCCATGAACGCCTCGATCCGGGCCCGCGCCGGCTCATCGATGGAGATCCCTACCCCGGCGGCGGCTGCGACCTGCTCGCAGGTCAGGTCGTCCTCGGTGGGGCCGAGCCCGCCAGAGGTGATGACCAGGTCGGCCCGGCCGCACGCGGTGGTCACGGCCTGCCGGAGATCGACTTCGTCGTCGCGGCAGCTGGTCATCCAGCGCACCGTGACGTCCTGGTCCCAGAGGCGTCCGGCAAGCCAGGAGGCGTTGGTATTCACGATTTCGCCCCGGGTGAGCTCGTCCCCGATCGTCAAGATCTCCGCAAACACGCGGCATCGTAACCTGGTTCGACGCATCAACGTGGGGCCGCCATCAGTTGACGGGGGTTTCCACACCAACCTAGACTCGGCGGGTGGGAATTTACCCCCCCGTGGCACCGGGCCGCTCATGAAGATCCGCTACGCCGCCAAGACCGACGTGGGGATGAAGCGCACCCACAACGAAGACTACTTCTCCCTGGTCGAAGATGAGCAACTGTTCATCGTCGCGGATGGGATGGGTGGGCACGCCTCCGGCGAAGTCGCGTCCAAGATGGCCGCCGAGACGATCGGCGAGTTCTATCAACGGACCCGCGCCGACGAGGAAGTGACCTGGCCCTACAAGATGGACCGGTCGCTGTCCTACATCGAGAACCGCCTGGCCGTCGCCATCAAGCTGGCCAACCTGCGGATCTTCGAAACCTCGTGCCGGGACATCCGGTACAAGGGCATGGGCACCACGATCGTGTCGTGTCTGGTCGCGGGCGACAAGGCCTACGTCGGCCACGTCGGCGACTCGCGGGTCTACCGGGTGCGCGACGGCGCGATCTCGCAGATCACGCGCGATCACTCGCTGCTCGAGGACTACAAGGAAGCCAAGCCGGACATGACGGAGGAGGAAGAGCGCAACTTCCCCCACAAGAACGTCATCACCCGCGCGCTCGGCATGCGGGAGTCGGTGCAGGTCGACATCCGCACCCACCAGATCAAGTCAGGCGATCTGTTCCTGCTGTGCTCGGATGGCCTGTCGGGCATGGTCACCGACGAGGGCATCTGCCAGATCGCCGCCAACGCCAAGTCGCTCGAGCGCGCGGTGGCCGAGCTGGTCGACGCCGCCAACCGCAACGGCGGCACCGACAACGTCACGACGCTGATGCTGCAGTGCGTGTCGGCCTGACCCGCAGCTCGCTGTCTCGGTCCTGAGTTCGCGGTACCCATGACCCGCTACCAGATCGGCGCTGGCTCCCAGCTCCGGGTCACCGCCCGGTCCAGGGTCCACGACACCTCGACGGTGTGGACCGCGATCACCGGCGAGGTCGAGGCCGAGGCCGCGACGCTGGCCACCGCCGGCGCCAAGGCCCGATGCGTCGTCGACATGGCGACGTTCGACGCCGGCGACTGGTTGAAGAACCGCAAGCTGCGCAAGGACTACGACCTCGACCACCACGCGCGGGCCGAGTTCGAGCTGACCGAGCTCGACGGGGTGGTCGGCGACGGCGATCGGTTCCGGGCCACGGCGCGCGGGATGCTGCGCTGGCGCGGCAAGGAGGTCCTGCTGACGCTCGCCGGCGACGGTGCCTTGACCGGCGACCGCTTCGACGCGACCGGCCGGTTCGAACTCGACATCCGCACGCTGGGGCTGACCGCGCCGCGGTTCCTGATGTTCAAGGTCGAGGACACGGTGGCGATCGAGGTCGTGCTGCGCGGGGTGGTGGCGCGATGAGGTCCGCGCTCGCCGCGGCCGCGCTCGCCGTGATCGTCGTCGGCGGGTGCAGCGACAAGCCGCAGTTCGCGGGGGTCGGGCCGTGGCACGTGAAGCGGACCAAGCTGCGCGACGCCAGCGGGCGCTGCGAGCCGACCGATCTGCCCGACGGCCGCCAGGGCACGTGGTGCTTCGGCCAGCCCGGCCTGCGGCTCGGCGGTCAGGACGCCTCGGTCGATCTCTACTTCGGCGGCACCGCGCCCGACGCGCCGGTCATCGAGATCCAGCTGCAGTTCCGCGGCTGCCACGAGGAGCCGCTCGAGACCTGGCTGAAGACGCACTTCGGCGCGCCGTTCGAGCAGCGGGGCACGCGCTGGTTCTTCCGCAACCCGGGCGCGTTCGTGGTCGCCGACGTCCCCGAGTCGTCGGGCCGGTGCACGGTGCGGCTGTTGCCGCGCGGCGAGGCCGCGGAGCTCGAGCGACTCAAGGCCGCGAAGGCCGCGCCGGCGAGTCCGACGCCGCCACCGCCGCCGTAACCGACGTCGGCTCTACCAGGGCGTCGCCAGGGTCCAGTCGCCGTCGATGCGAGTGCGCAGCACGGTCACCGCCGCTGGCGTGCGGACGATCTCGCCGATCTCGCGGTTGTCGCGCAGCGACACGGTCGACAGGTTGTGCGAGCCGATCAGCGCGGCCTGACCATCGGCGATCACGAGCTTGATGTGCGGGATCGGGCGGGCCAGGATCCGCACCGGCACGCCGGCGGTCTTGAGCGCGGTCGCGGTGGTCGAGTTGTCGCTCACCTCCGACGGATCCGAGAGGATCACGCGGACCGCGACGCCGCGGTTCTTGGCCGCCACGATCGCGGTGCGCACGCCGACATCGGCGATGTAGTAGACCTCGACGTCGAGGGTCGTGCGGGCAAGGCCGATCAGGCCGAGGACGCGGGTACGCGCGTCGGCCGGGCTGATCACCAGGCGCGGGCAGGTCAGCGCAACCGTGGTGCCGGCCCAGTCGGCGGCGAACACCGCGGCCAGGTCGGCGACGTTGGTGGGGTCGCGATCGACCAGGCCGGCGTTGCGCTGATCGACCATGCCGGCGGTGGTCAGGTTGCCGGACATGATCATCGAGGTGTCGCCGTCGACGACCAGGTACTTGGCGTGCGACGCCGGGAACACCGCGGGCGCCCACTTGACCTCGACGCCGCCGGCCAGGAGCTGGCTGCGGGTGGAGGCGTTGGGCCCGGCCTGGGTCTGGTCGAGGATCACCC
>JAYVSF010000261.1:0-3422 GCA_043775605.1 Myxococcales bacterium | reverse complement strand
TGCCGGCCCGATCGATCCTCCGCCACCGGCAGCGGCCCGGCCAGCTCGGCGACGATCGCGCGATCGAGATCGTCACGGCCGAGCGCGCTGTCGCCGCCGGTGGCCCGGACCTCGAACACCCCGTCGACCAGGGTGAGGATCGAGATGTCGAACGTGCCGCCGCCGAGATCGTAGATCGCGTAGGTGCCGCGGGTACCGCGATCGAGGCCGTAGGCCAGCGCCGCCGCGGTCGGCTCGGCCAGCAGACGCAGGACCTCGAGTCCGGCCAGCCGGCCGGCGTCGCGGGTGGCCTGGCGCTGGGCGTCGTCGAAGTAGGCCGGCACCGTGATCACCGCGCCGTCGAGGTCACCGCCCAGCTCGGCCTCGGCCCGCCGGCGCAGCACCTTCAAGACCTCGGCGCCGACCTGGACCGGCGACACCTCGCGGCCGCCGCCCAGCCGGACCTTGACCATCCGGCCGGCGTCGTCGACGAGCTGGTTGGGCACCAGCGCGGCGATGCCGGCGAGATCGACCAGCGCGCGGCCGATCAGCCGCTTGCCGCTGGCCACGGTGTCCTCGGGGTGATCGAGGCCGGCGGCGATCGCGAGGTCGCCGACCAGCACCGTGCCGTCGGCCTGGAAGCTCACCACCGACGGCACCATCGCCCGCTCGCCGGCTTCGCGCCCGCGCAGGACCTCGGGCCGGACATCGGCGACGTGGGCCACCAGCGAGTTGGTGGTGCCGAGGTCGATGCCGACCACGCGCTTCTTGCACGCGGCCTTGGTCGGAGCCTCGCCCGGCTCGGCGATCTGGAGCAACATGGGACTTCTCTCTGCGTTCGGACGCCAGGCGTCAGTCGGACTCGGCGAGCGCGGCATCGCACTCTTCGAGGTAGCGGCCGACGTAGCGCAGCGTGATGAGGTGCTGCTTGATCGCGGCCAGCGCGTCGGCGTCGCCGCGCGCGAACAGCGGCGCCAGGGCCGCCAGGTGGTCGGCGCGGCGGGCCTTCATCGCCGCTTCGAGCCGGCCGACGTCGGCGAGCTTGCCGGCGGCGCGGGCGTCGGCGAGCTCCTCGCGCAGGTCGAGGATCTCGGCCAGGAAGCCGGGGTCGAGGCGCTCGTGGTCGCCGATCGGCAGCCCGGCCCGGGCCAGGAGGTGCTCGGCGCGGCGCTCGGGCTGGCGCAGCACCTGGTAGGCGTCGTTGAGCGCGCGGGTCCGGATCATCGCCTGGGCTCGCTCGGCGGCCGACGCGCCCGGATGGCGGTCGGGGTGGACCTCGCGGCTGCGCTCGCGGAACCGGACCTCGAGCGCCGACGGCTCGACGTCGTAGCGGGGCTCGAGCCCGAACAGCGCGAACGGATCGGGCGTGGTCGCGGTCATCGTCGACGACGAGGCCGCGCCGGACTCAGAACTGGACGGACTCGCCACACCCGCACGCGCCCTTGGCGTTGGGGTTGTTGAACTTGAAGCCGTGACCCATCATCCCGCGCACGAAGTCGAGCTGCATGCCGCGCAGGTAGACGAAGCTCTTGGGATCGACGACGACCTTCACGCCGAACGCCTCGATCAGCTTGTCGGTCGCGCGCGGCTCCTCGGCCCACTCGAAGACGTAGGTGAAGCCGGTGCAGCCGCCGCCGCGGATGCCGACCCGGATCGCCGCCTCGGGCGTGCCGCGCTTGGCCCGCTGCTTCGCGATCTCCTGGGCCGCCGACTCGGTGACGTCGATGGTGGTCGCGTTCGCCTTGGCCGACGCGGGCGCAGGCGGCATGGCGGCCGGGGTGGCGGTGGTCGAGGCGGAGGTGGCGGTCGACATCATGGCGTCCTCATCGCGCGGGTCGGTGGACAGCACGGCACGCTCGGCTAGCTCGCCTTGGCGGCGTGCTTCTTGCGGTAGTCGTCGATCGCGGCCTTGATCGCGTCCTCGGCCAGCACCGAGCAGTGGATCTTGACCGGCGGCAGATTGAGCTCGGCGACGATCTGGGTGTTCTTGATGGTCCTTGCCTGATCGAGGGTCATGCCCTTGATCATCTCGGTGGCCAAGGACGACGACGCGATCGCCGAGCCGCAGCCGAAGGTCTTGAACCGGGCGTCCTCGATGACGCCGTCCTTGACCCGGATCTGCAGCTTCATCACGTCGCCGCAGGCCGGCGCGCCGACCAGGCCGGTGCCGACGTCGTCGTCATCCTTGGCCAGGGTGCCGACGTTGCGGGGGTTCTCGTAGTGGTCGATGACCTTGTCGGAGTACGCCATGGGGGCCTCGTGCGTGCAGAAGGTGAGCGGTGCGAATCGAAAAGGGAGCCGCGCGGCGCGTGCCTCAGTGCGGGGTCCACTGGATCTTGGAGATGTCGATGCCTTCCTGGTGCATGTCCCAGAGCGGCGACAGCTCGCGCAGCCGGTTGACCGCCTTCACCACCAGGTCGATCGTGAAGTCGATCTCGGCCTCGGTGTTGAAGCGGCCGATGCCGAACCGGATCGAGGTGTGGGCCAGCTCGTCGCCGATGCCGAGCGCGCGCAGCACGTAGCTGGGCTCGAGCGAGGCCGAGGTGCAGGCCGAGCCCGACGACACCGCGACATCCTTGAGCGCCATCAGCAGGCTCTCGCCCTCGACGAACGCGAACGAGATGTTGAGGTTGCCGGGCAGACGGTGCGCGATCGAGCCGTTGATGTAGGTCTCCGTCAGCCCGGCCTGCAGCCCGTGCAGCAGGCGATCGCGCAGGCGGCCCATGCGCACGGACTCCTCGGGCAGGTCGCCCTGCGCGACCTCGCACGCCTTGCCGAAGCCGACGATCAGCGGCACCGGCAGGGTGCCCGAGCGCATGCCGCGCTCATGGCCGCCGCCGTCGATGATCGGATCGATCCGGACCCGCGGCCGACGCCGCACCCAGAGCGCGCCGATACCCTTGGGCCCGTACATCTTGTGGGCCGACAGCGACGCGAGGTCGAGCTTGAGCGCCTCGACGTCGACGGGGATCTTGCCGGCGGCCTGGACGATGTCCGAGTGGACCAGCGTCTTGGGATTGCGCGCCTTGACCGCGGCGACGATCTCGCCGATCGGCTGGACGACGCCGATCTCGTTGTTGGCCATCATCACGCTGACCAGGATGGTCTTGTCGGTCATCGCGGCGACGACCTGCTCGGGGCTGACCAGGCCGTCCTTGCCCGGGGTCAGGACCGTGATCTCGCAGCCCTCGCGCGCCAGCCGCTTGCACGTGTCGAGCGTGGCCTTGTGCTCGGTCTCGACCGTGATGATGTGGTTGCCCTGCTTCTTGTAGTAGGTCGCGACGCCCTTGATCGCGAGGTTGATCGCCTCGGTCGCGCCCGAGGTGAAGACGATCTCCTTGGCGTCGCCGCCGATCAGCGCGGCGATCTGGGCGCGAGCGTGATCGACCGCGGCCTCGGCGGTCCAGCCGAACACGTGGTTGCGGCTGGCGGCGTTGCCGAAG
>JAYVSF010000260.1:0-7208 GCA_043775605.1 Myxococcales bacterium | reverse complement strand
CGCGCGCCATCGCGACGTGGGCGCTGAGGGTGTCGCGCACCACCGGCATGAACTCGGTCATCAGGTTGCCGATGGTGACCCGGCCGGGGGGGAAGCTGCCGATGCCGTAGGCGGCGAGCAGGTAGTTGACCGGCTCGTTGATCGTGCCCCACTCGTCGACGCGATCGCCGAAGCGGCGGGCCAGCTCGCCGGCCAGCTCGGCCATCTCGGCGACGACCTGGTCACCGCCGGCCGAGCCGAGGCCGCACAGGTTCTGATCGTCGGGGGCGCCCGGCCGCTCGCACTCGGCATCGCGGGGGTCGGCGATCCACACCGGGTTGGAGAAGTGGTGGATCGTGATCATGGGCAGGATGCCCTTGGCGACGAGGGCGTCGAGCTCCTGGCTGTAGTGGGTGAAGGCGTCCTCGTTCCAGGCATCGCGGGTCGGCTCGAGCCGCGACCACTCGACGCTGAACCGGTAGGCGTCGAGGTGGGTGTCGGCGACCCGCTGGACGTCATCGAGCGCCATCGCGTAGCCGCGCGTGGCCTGGCCGACGAAGGCCCGGCCCTTGCCCATGCCGTCGTCGGCGATCGGCCGGGTCCAGACCGACCAGTCGCTCTCGCGCACCGACTCCTCGATCTGGGTGGCGGCGGTGGCGGCGCCGAACCGGAAGCTGCCCTTGCCGGCGGCGCCCATCAGCGGGCCGACCGGCGCGAAGCTCAGCGCCGGCGGCGGCGGCGCGCCGTCGTCGCCACCGCAGGCGACGGCCAGGAAGGGCAGGGCGAGCAGCGCGGACCGGCGACGCATGGCGGCATCCTCGCACGCCACTCCACTAACCGTGCGATTTTGCTGTCGACAGAGGGCTTGACAGTCGAGTGCCGGTCCCTATACTCGCGCCCTCCCGAGGCTCCCGTGTCCATCCAGCCGTCCCCGTTCCGGGTCGCCCTGCGCGACCTGCCGGCTCATCGCCGCATCGTCGCCACCCCGGCGTACGTCGACGGGCTGGTGCGCGGCATGCCGCTGCGCGACGCGCTCGACCAGGCGCCCGAGGACGACGGCGGCGTGGCCGACCTCGAGCTCGAGGCGTCCGAGGGCGACAGCATCTCGGTGCAGGGCACGATCACCGGCCAGGTGACGGTCGCGTGCAGCCGGTGCGTGACCGCGGTGCCGATCCGCTTCGACGAGCAGGTCCGGGTGACGTTCCTGCCGGCGACCCAGGTCCCGTCGGACGACGCGCCCGATCATGGCCCGAAGCCCGCGGTGGGCGACGCCGACGGCGCCACCGGCCTCGACGGCAAGAGCGGCACCCACGGCAAGCCCGGCTTCCACGGCAAGGGCGGCGCCCATGGCCGGCCCGACGGCAAGGCCCCCGCGCGTGGCAAGCCCGACGCGACCGCCGAGGGCAAGCCCGAGGGCAAGGCCGGCGGCCACGGCAAGGACGCCGACGACGACGGCGTCGAGCTCGACACCGACGACCTCGACGTCTTCCCGTACGGTGGCGGGGTCATCGACCTCGAGCCCCTGATCCGCGAGCAGTTCGTGCTCGTCATCCCGTTCGCGCCGCTGTGCAAGGACGACTGCCTGGGCCTGTGCGCCCAGTGCGGCACCGACAAGAACGTCGCGCCCTGCGAGTGCGGCAAGCCCATCGATCCCCGTTTTGCGGCCCTGCAAGGGCTGAAACTGCCTTCGTGAAGCGAACCAAGAGGAAGCCATGGCACTGCAGAAGCGTCGTCGCGGGCCTGCCCGCACCGGTCACCAGCGTTCCGCCTGGATGCGCAAGTCGGGTCTGAACCAGCCACTGGTCCAGGCTTGCCCGCACTGTGAGGCCCCGCGCATCCCGCACCGGGTCTGCATGGCGTGCGGCTTCTACAACGGCGAGGCCGTGATCAAGGGCAAGGCTCCCGCCGTCGAGTAACCCCCGATGCGCACGATCGCCGTCGACGCCATGGGCGCCGACGCTGCGCCCGGCCCCGAGGTCGCGGCTGCGGTCGCGGTCGTGCGCGAGGGCCGCTGCGAGGTGGTGCTGGTCGGCGATCGTCGACGCATCGCCGACGTGCTGCAGGGCGTGGGCGGCCGCGACGTCCCCGGCCTGCGCGTGGTCCACACCGATCAGGTGGTGGCCATGGACGACCACCCGGGCGCGGTGTTCCGGCAGAAGCCGCGCTCGTCCCTGCGCGTGGCCATCGATCTGGTGAAGGCTGGCGAGGCAGCAGCCGTGGTCTCGGCCGGCAACTCGGGCGCCGTGCTCAGCCACGCGCTGCTCGTGCTCGGGCGGCTGCCCGGGATCGAGCGGCCCGGCATCGTCACCGTCTTGCCGACCGCGCAAGGCCGGATCACGCTGTGCGACGTCGGCGCCAACGTCGAGCCGCGGCCGTCGATGCTGGCCCAGTTCGCGGTGCTGGGCGTGGCCTACGATCGCGTGATCCACGGCCGCGCCCGTCCGCGAGTCGGCCTCCTCGCCAACGGCACCGAGGCGACCAAGGGCACCGCGCTCACCCGCGCCGCCCATGGCCTGCTGGTGGCCGCGGCCGCGGCCGGCGCTGGCTTCGACTACGTCGGCCCGATCGAGGGCAGCGAGCTGTGGGCCGGCGTGGTCGACGTCATCGCCACCGACGGGTTCACCGGCAACGTCGTGCTCAAGCTGTGCGAGGGCGTGGCGGCTGGGCTGTTCGGCGTCATCCGCCGCGAGCTGGCGCAGAGCAAGCGTTCGCGGGCCGGCGTGGCGATGGATCTCGTCCGCACGATCGAGTGGCGCCTCGACTACGTCCACACTGGTGGCGCGCTCCTGGCCGGCGTGACCGAGACCGTCGTGATCGCCCACGGCCGCAGCGACGGCGTCGCGCTCAAGAACGCGATCGTGCTGGCCGAACGCTTCGCCGCCGCCGGGTTGCCCGCGCGCCTGGGCCAGGCCATCGCCGAACACGGGGGCGGACGGGAGTCCCCGGTCGACGCTCCGCCGCCGAGCTGAACGATGGCGCCGTTCACGATGAGGCAGCGCGTCGAGCGCTAGCGCGGCCGTGGTTGCGCCATCGGGTTGGGCTGCAGCCCGGGGGCGACGGTGCGGACGCCGACGAAGGCGCCGAGCTGGTGGTTGACGTCGTCGGCGAGCTGGCTGGTGCCGGCGCTGAGGCCGCGGGCGCGATCGAGGCTGTCGATCAGGAGGTCGGTGGTGATGATCGTGAGGATCCAGACGTTGGTCAGGAACGTGCCGATCAGGTTCACGACCGTGACCCAGCGGAGGTTGAGCAGATCGATCAGGTCGACCAGCGCCAGCACGATGCACACCGCGCCGATCAGCACCGCGCTGAGGTAGAAGCGGCGGGCCCGGGTGACGGTGGCCACCGCCTGGGCCCGGGTCAGCGGGCGCGCCAGCAGGTAGCCGCCGCGGCCGAGCAGGGCCTCGGCGATGACGATCGCGACGATGGCGCCGACGAAGTAGCCGTTGCCGGTGATCTGGTACGGGATGATCAGCACGACGTAGACGAACAGCGAGTAGATCGGCGCGCCGAGGACGATCAGCCAGCCGGGCGCGGCCGAGCCGGGGAACTGCATCTTGGTGACGATCGAGCCGCGGACCATGCCGGCGATCAACGACAGCGCCTTGGGCGCGAGGTGGATCATCGCCTGCACCGACGCGTACAGGCCGATGACCAGCCGCGCGCTCTCGTTGACCTTGTGGCTGACCGCGTCGTTGCCGGGCGCGACGTCGGCGAGCAGGCTGCGCAGCGGATAGAGGTAGACGATGAACGAGGCCAGGAAGAAGCCGATCCAGCCCCACATCAGCATCCGGCGCTGGCGCCGCCACTGGGTCCAGCGCCGGAGCTGACTCCAGGCCAGCAGCGCGAACGCGACCTCGGCGACCAGCGGGATGGTCTGCAGGCCGCGCCAGGTCTCCTCGACCTTGGCGGTCGACGGATCGGAGTTGGACTCGCTGAACAGTTCGTAGGCCTTGAGGCCCATGAGCGGCAGGACCAGCGTCGCGAACGCGAACAGCAGCGAGCGGCGCCAGGCGAGGAAGGCCTGGAACGACGGCTCGGTGATGCCCGCGCGCTCGAGCTGCACCCGCTCGAACGGCGTGACCTCGTCGGGCTCGATGCGGAGGTGGAACGCGCGGCTGAGCGAGAGCTTGAGGAACGCGATGAAGCTGTGACCGGCGGGATAGGGGGCCGGCGCGCGCGCATACCCGTTCGGATTCTGGTTCGGATACGGATACGGATTCTGGTTCGGGTACGGATTCGGATTCTGGTTCGGGTACGGATAGCCGGGCTGCGGCTGTCCGGGTTGCGGATAGCCCTGCGGCGCCGGCTGTCCGGGTTGCGGATAGCCCTGCGGCGCCGGCGGCTGCCCGCGTGAGCCGGGCGGCCGATCACCTGGAGGGCCGCCACCGGGGGGCTGCATGCCCCGATCCTACACCGCCTGCCGCCTCCGCCGCCCGCCGCCGCGCGCCCGTCCGACTACTGGACGCCGGCCGAGCCGCTGATCGACGCCGACACCTCGATCGACACCGAGAACCGGGCCTGGATCTGCGCCGCCGCCGCCAACGCGGCCGAGACCTGGCCGACCACACAGACGCTCTTCTCGCCGAGCTCCTGCACCAGATCGGCGCTCGCGACGACCAGGCCGCCGGCGGTCTTCGCCCAGGTCACCGCGGCCCGCCCGACCAGCTCTGCCTTCATCGCGGTCTGGCGAAGGGTCGGCAACCCGGCCTGGATCGCGGCCTGCGCCTTCGCGAACTTGCTCGCGTCGACGATCGTGACCGTCTCCTCCTCGACGACCAGCTTGGGCTCGGTGCACACCGTGTGCAGGGTCGACTGGACCTCGACCGATGCCCGGCACTCGGCGTCGGCGCCGCCGGTGAAGTAGCCGTCGCAGCCCCCGGTGCACGAGCCGTTGCACACGCCGTCGCACCGGCTGTTGCACGCGCCGCCGGCGCCGGTGCCGCCCGAGCAGGTGCCGTTGCACGCGCCGTTGCAGGTCCCGGTGCAGCGGCCGTCGCAGGTCAGCGACACGTCGGCCTCGACCGTCGCCGTACACTCGGCGGCCGCGTGGGCGCCGAACGAGAACTCGGTGTGGCACTCGCCAGGCACCTCGCGGGTCACCAGGTGCTTCTCCTGGCTGACGCTGACCTTGAGGTTGGCGTCGAGCTCGGCGGCGACCGCGTTGCAGACCGTGCGGGTGTCGCCGATCGGGCTGGTACCGAGCACCGTCGCCATCTTCCGGCAGGCGCCGATCACCGAGCCCTCGAGCGCGATGGAGGACTTGTCGAGGTCGGCCGACGCGACCAGGAAGCTGTAGAGCCGGCGCGAGGCCGGGCCGACGTTGATGTTGCCGCACGCCGCGGCGTTGATACCCGCGCCACCGCTGCCGCCACTGCCGCCGCCGGTGCCCTGGGGCGGACACGCGGTGAGCAGGGACAGACCGAGCAGGGCAGGGGCGAGGAGCAAGCGAGCCTGGTTCATGCACGGGATTCTCGTCGACACGGTGCAAAGCTGCAACGCGGCGTGCACCGAAATTCCACCCCCCCTATCGCCGACCCCAGCTTCGTGTCACACACGCGAGCCATGAGCACGGCGCTCCTGTTCCCCGGCCAGGGTTCGCAACGCGTGGGCATGGGCCGCGATCTGGCCTTTCGCTTCGAGCTGGCCCGTCGCACCTACGAGGAGGCCGACGACGCGCTCGGCTTCGCCCTGTCGACCCTGTGCTTCGAGGGCCCCGAGGACGACCTGACGCTGACCCAGCACAGCCAGCCGGCGATCCTCGCCACCTCGCTCGCGGTGTTCCGGGTCCTGGTCGCCGAGCACGGCCTGACCTTCGCGATGGTCGCCGGCCACTCGCTCGGTGAGTGGACCGCGCTGACCGCCGCCGGCGCGCTCGGCTTCGCCGATGCCCTGCGCCTGACCCACCTGCGCGGCCAGGCCATGCAGCGGGCGGTGCCGGTCGGGGTCGGCTCGATGGCGGCGCTGATGGGCCTCGACCTCGCCGGCGTCCACGCGCTGTGCGCCGAGGCCAGCGCCCCCGGCGAGCCGGTCGAGCCCGCCAACCTCAACGGCGGCGGCCAGATCGTCATCTCCGGCCACGGCGCCGCGATCGATCGCGCACTCGCGCTGGCCAAGGGCAAGGGCGCCAAGCGCGCGATCAAGCTCCAGGTCAGCGCGCCGTTCCACTGTTCGCTGATGGCGCCGGCCGCGGTCGAGCTGGCGGCGGCCCTGGCCGAGGTCACGATCGCGCCGCCGACGGTGCCGGTGGTCGCCAACGTCACCGCCGCCGCGACCGTCGAGCCCGACACCATCCGCCAGCTCCTGATCGAGCAGGTCACGCTGCCGGTGCGCTGGGAGGAGTCGGTCCAGACCCTGGCCGCCGCCGGCGTGACCCGGGCCTACGAGCTGGGCGCCGGCTCGGTGCTGCGCGGCCTGGTCAAGCGCATCGCCCCCACGATCGAGGTCACGACCATCGGCGAGCCGCACGAGGTCGACGGCTTCGGCGCCGCGACCTGATCTTCACCCATCACGAGGCAGCACATGGCGATTGTCGATCGAGCACTCGAAGGACGGGTCGCGCTGGTCACCGGCGGCTCGCGCGGGCTCGGGCGCGCGATCGTCCGGGTGTTCTGTCGCGAGGGCGCCAAGGTCGCCTTCAACTTTCGCAAGGGCCAGGCCGAGGCCGACGCGCTGGTGCGCGAGCTCACCGAGGCCGGCCACGCCGTGCTCGGCATCCAGGCCGACGTCACCGATCGCCTCGCCATGAAGGCCGTGGTCACCCGGGTCGAGCAGGAGGTCGGGCCGATCGACATCTGCATCAACAACGCCGGCGTGGGCCAGGTGTTGCCGCTGGTGCTGCTCGAGGAGGAAGACTGGGACCGCATGATGGACACCCACGTCAAGGGCGCGTTCCTCGTCACCCAGGCCGCGCTCCGCATCATGGTGCGCGAGAAGTTCGGTCGCGTGATCAACGTGTCGTCGCTCGCGGGCGTCAAGATGATGCAGGCACCGGTGCACTACGCGACCGCGAAGGCCGCGCTCCGGGGCTTCACCGAGTCGCTCGCCAAGGAAATCGGTCGCTACGGCATCACGGTCAACGCGATCGCGCCCGGTATCCTCGACGAGGGCGTGAGCACGCACCTGCCCCCAGCGCGTCTCGAAGAGTACGTGCGGCACTGCGCACTGAGGAGGGTCGGCACACTCGACGAAGCGTCGGAGGTGGTCGCATTTCTCGCGTCGACCCGGTCGAG
>JAYVSF010000259.1:0-13643 GCA_043775605.1 Myxococcales bacterium | reverse complement strand
ACGTCCTCGAGCGCCGGATCCCAGGGCAGCTCGCCGGCCGCCAGCCGGGCCTGGACCCGGGCCAGGCCGTCGGCGATGACGTCGGCGTCGGCGCCGGTGATGAGCCCGCGCGCGGCCAGCATCCGGGCGTGCGCGGTCGAGCCGGCGACGTCGTGCTCGAGCAGCCGGTAGTCGAACTCGACCGAGGCGTTCATCGACTGCGCAGCGGCGGCCAGCCCGCCGTCGAAACGGCGGCTCCGCGCGCCCTTGGTGCCGGACATGGGGGCCGAGTATAGACAGCGCCCTGACGTCCGACCAGGAACCCGGACCGCATTGCGGCGCCGGCCGAGGGCAGCGGCGGTGTGCGATGCTCGGTCCGTGCGGGCCGGGATGATCGCGTCAGCCACCGGGCTCCGGTGGGCGTCGAGCCGCGGGCGCGGCCCGGCGTGAGCGTCGACGACGAACCGGGGCGTGAGCGCCGGCGACGACCGCGCGGCGATCGACCGGGCGCGGTACGGCTGCAGCTCGCCAGTCGGCTGCCGTGGCTCGGCTGCTATCCGCTGGCGGCCGGCGCCGGCGCGGTCGAGCTCCACCACCCGCTCACCGGCGCGATCCATTCGCTCGACCGCCGCGCGCTGGCCTGCGCGACCCGGACCATCAAGCAGCTCGTGCGCGAGCACGCGGCCGCGCTGGCCGAGGTGGTCGGCGCCGTCGACGCCTGGCAGGCCGCAGCGCTGGCGATCCTCGATGCGCTCAAGCCGACGATCCACGACGGCGCCGCGCTGCCGACGGCGTGGTCGACCGTGCTGCACGACGCGGCGAGCTGCCGGCGCGCGGCGCGCCTGACGCGGGCGCAGCCGGAGCTGGCGCCGGTGGTCGAGGCCATCGGCTGGAGCCACGCCGGGGGCCGCGAGCCACCAACGGCGGCGCTGGCCTGGCTCGAGCGCCGGCGCGACCTGGTGGTGCGGCTGATGACGCTGATCGCCACCGCGCTCGCACCTCCAGATCCGACGATCGCCGCGGCGCCGGTGGCCCGGGCTGTCCGCGAGGCAGTCGCGATCGCCCGCGACCCCGCGACCCCGGCGAACCTGGCCACCCCGGTCGCGACCGCGCTCTTGCTCGCGCACCTCGCCGACCAGGACGGCGACCGCCTGGTCGATCCGCTGCTCGCCGCCCTGGCCGAGCCCGGGCTGGACACCGTCAGCCCGAAGGCCGCGGCCTACGTGAACGCGCTCGGCGAGCAGATCGCACGCGACTCGCGGACCACGCCGCCCCGGCCACCGCCGACACCGCTCGGCCCGGTGCTGCGCGCGCTGGTGCCGTGGCTCGCCACCGCGCCGACCGCAGACCGTCGCCTGACCCTGCGCGCCCTGGCGGCGATGGCGCTGCCGGCGCTGGTCCTGGTGTGGGCCGACCGCTGGCACCGCCTCGCGGCGATCGCGGCGCCGCTGGGGCGACCGCACGCGCCGACGTGGGACCAGCTCGTGACCCTGCACCGCGAGCTGGCCGGCCTGCGCGCCGAGCTGCCAGCCGACCTCGACGTCGCCGCGCTGAGCAGCACCCTGCGCGCGCCGGTCGCCGAGCTGCTCGCGCTGCTGGAGTCGCTGCCCGCGCTCGACGACCCGGCCGCCGCGGTCGAGGTCGTGGTCAGCCTGCACCGGCTGTGGGCGGGCGCGCTGAGGCCCGCGGTGGCGCCGGCGATGATCCGGGCCTGCGTGGGCGCCGAGCCCGCGCGCTGGCCGCTGCTGTGGCGACGCGTGCTCGCGGACGGCCTCCGACGGTGGGTCCTGCCGCTGGCCGACGACCTGGCCCAGAGCCGGGTGGTCGGGGCCGCGCTCGGTGAGGTGCTCGCAGAGGCCGAGCTCGCGACCCTGTCCCAGCTGGTGGTGATCGCGCGCCACCGGGCCGACGCCGACACGGTGCTGGCCCACTGGCGGGTGTGGCGCGAGCGGGCCAGCCTCACCTCCACCGAGGTCGGGCTGGCGCTGACCGTGACCACCACCGCCGACGAGTTCCGGACCGTCACCGCGGCGATCGGCGGCCAGATCGCGGCCGATGATCTCAGCGTGGTGCGCGCGGTGGCCGATCACGCCGGCCCCGAGGGCGTCGCGATCATCCGCGGCCTGCTGCTCGCGGGCGAGCAAGCCCGGGTCCGGGCCGGTGGCCGCGTGCTCGAGATCGCCCACGCGCTCGACCTCGAGATCCGCCGGCTGGCGCCCGCGCCCAGCCCGACCCTGACGGAGGTGCTGCGCCGCTATCCGGCCGTGCTGCACCCGGCGCTGGCGCGCGTGGCCGCGGCCGGCGCGACCGCCGTGATCGCCGCGATCCTCGACGCCACGTTGCCCGCCGCCGACGACACCGCGCGCGAGCTGGCCGCGATCGACGCCCGGCTCGCGACCGGCGGCGGCGACGCCCGCCTGCGCAAGCGCGCCGACAACCTCCGGGCCCGCCTGGCCGCCCCGCCGGTGGTCAGCGCGGTCCGGCTCGAGCGCCTGCGGGCCAAGCTCGAGCGCGCCGCCGACGTCGCCGCGTTCGATCGCTGGCTGGCCGCGATCCACGACGCCTGCGGCGCGCGGCTGCGCGACGGCCTCGGCCTGCCGCTCGACGCCCGGCCACCGTGGCTCGACGCCCCGGCCTACCAACGCGTGTTCGCCGCGATCGTCCGGCTGCCGGCCGCGCCGCGCACCCTCGCCCGCCGCCTGCTCGGTCATCGCCTCGGGCCGCCGCCGTGGGATCTGCGCGACGAGCCCGCCAACCGCGCGTGGCGCGAGCGCCTGGCCGCGCGCGGCGTCGACCTCGGGCCGTGGCTGGCCGGCCTCGGCGCCCGCCGGCTGGGCCCGTCGACGACCTCGCTGACCCTCACGCTCGAGGACGATCCGCTCGAGGTCCTGCGCATGGGCGAGCACTTCTCGACCTGCCTGGCGCCCGGCGCGTTCAACTTCTTCGCCGCGGTGGTCAACGCCGCCGAGATCAACAAGCGCGTGATCTACGGCCGCGACGCCGACGGCCAGGTGGTCGGCCGCTGCCTGATCGGCGTCAGCGACGGCGGCGGCCTGGTCACGTTCCAGCCCTACTGCCATCGCCAGCTCGACTTCGCCGCGATGGTCCGTAGCTTCGCCACCGAGCTGGCCCGACGGATGAACACGGTGATGGTGCCGACCGGGCAGCTCACCGCGCTCGCCGGTTGCGGCTGGTACGACGACGGCCCGCGCGATCTCACCGGCGCCTTCGACTTCCTCGCCGACGGCGCGCCGTTCCGCGCCGCGCTGGCGACGATGCCGCCCGAGCTGCTGCTGCCCGAGCTGGCCCGCCGGTTCGCGCCGCTGCCGGTCGGCGGCCTCACCCTCGGCTTGCTGGTGCCGCTGCCCGAGCTCGACCGGCGGCCCGAGCTGATCGTGCCCTGCCTGCCGCTCCTCGACGCCAGCGACGACGTGCCGCTCGAGCTCCGCCTGCGCGCGGCCCGCCTCGCCGAGCGCGCCGGCAGGGGCGAGCTGCTCGGCGACCGCTTCGTCGCCCGCCTCGAGCCCGTGGTGCCGTGGTGGTACACTGACTTCGACGTCCTCGAGCTGGTCGCGCCGCGAGCGCCGTCCCGGCTCCTGGGCTGGCTGCGGGCCTCACGCGACGACGTCAGCGCCCACGATCGGCCGGCGTGGAACTACGGCCTCGGCCTCGCGCTCGCCGCGCTGCACCGTCCGACCCAGGCCGCCGACGCCCTGCGCGCCGCCACCCGCAGCCGCCACAAGGAGGTCGCCAACCGGGCCCGCGCCCAGCTCCGGACCCTCGCCCTCGCCCATCCGCGCCTCGCCGCCCCCCCGCGACCGTCGAGCCGGACGCGTTAGCGCGCTATCGTCGGGCGTGCGCTCCCTCTCGCAGCTCGTCGTGTCCAGCCTGATCCTCCTCGGCGCGTGCGGCCCGTCGCGCGCGCGGCCGGATCCCGGCGCCGGTGCCGGCTCGGGCTCGGGCTCGGGCTCGGGCGTCGACGTGGCGGCCACCAACCCCGCCGGCTGCCCGGCCACCTACGGCGCGGTCGCGGTCGGCACGTCGTGCACCGACACCGCCGCTGCCTGCGGGTTCGCCGAGGGCGACTGCTGGTGCGGGCCGCGCTCGTACTGTGGCGGCGTCGCGCCATCGGAGGAGCTGCTCCGACGCCTGGGGCGTCCGACGTGGCAATGCAAGCCGGTCCGCACCGACGGATGCCCCGAGGCCCAGCCGTCGGGCGCGTGCGCCACGCCCGGCGAGGTCTGTGTCTATGGCGACTGCTGCTTCACGCAACTCACCTGCCACGACGGCACCTGGACCCCGACCGGTGGCGGCTGTCCGCCCTGACCCCGGCCATGGAAGTTAGCCGACCTCCTCGGCGTAGGTCATCACCAGGTACATCACCGCGTCGCCCTTGCCGGGGTTGCGGTAGGCGTGGGGCGAGTCGGCCTCGAACAGGATCGAGTCGCCGGCGGTGAGCCGGTGGGTCTCGCCGGCGACGTCGATTTCGATCGTGCCCGCGGTCACCACCAGGTTCTCGCTGGTGCCGGGCGCGTGAGCGTCGGCGTCCTCGACTCCGCCGGCGGTGAGGCGCAGCTCGTAGAACTCGACCCGGCGCGGCTCGTCGAACGGGAACAGCGCGCGCGACGAGAACGAGCGATCCTTGCTGGTCAGCAGCTTGGCCTGATCGGACCGCAGCACCAGCGCGCCCGACTGGGTGCGGGCCGACATAAGCGCCGAGAACGTGACCTCGAGCGCGCGCGCGATCTTCCACAGGACGTTGATGGTCGGCGCGCTCTGGCCGAGCTCGATCTGCCCGAGCATCGCCCGGCTCACGCCCGAGAGCTGGGCCAGCTTCTCGAGCGACAGCGCGCGCTTGGTGCGGAGCCGGCGCAGGTTGCCGCCGACCACCGGCGCGAGGTCGGTCGACTCCTCGGCCGCAGCCGAGGCTGGCGCGGGCCCGGGCGGGGGTGGCGTCGCCGGCGTCGGTCGCCGCTCGGCGACGGGCTTCTTGCTGCGTGGTCGGCTCTTCGAGTTGTCCAAGCGGCCTCGGAGTATCGCACAAGTCGTCCGTCATGACGGACGACGCTCGCCCTGCGCCAGGCGGTCGCACCATCGCCGCGATGCCGTACAGTGGGCCGGTGAGGGGCAGCAGCCATCCGACGATCGCCGGCGTTCTCGTCGGGCTCGCGCTCGCCGCTGGCTGCGGCGGCAACCTCAGTGGGCCCAGCCCGGCGGCGGTCGCGGCGCTCGGCCAGGCCCTCCCGCCGGTCGGAGGCGCCGCCCCGGCCGGCACGCTCACCGCCGCTGACGGTCGCGCGGTAGCGCTCGCCGACCGCTGGTCGTCCGCCGACCGGACAGTGGTCGTGTTCTACCGCGGCTTCTTTTGAGGCAGCTGCGTCCGCTGGCTCGGTGAGCTGGCACGACACGGCGACGAGCTGACCGCCCGCCGGATCGCGGTGATCGCGATCGCGGCCGACGACGTCGAGGACACCGCCCGGCTGCAGGCCCGCCTGCCCGGCGTGCAGCTCCTGACCGATCCGTCGATGGCGGTCCCGGCGGCTTGGGGCCTGCGGGTCGGTGACGCCGAGGTGCCCTGGCCCGCGACCTTCGTCGTCGACGATCGCGGCGCCGTCGCCTGGCGCCACCTCGGGGTCCGCGGCGCCGACTGGCCGACCTGGGACGAGCTGGCGGCCGCGCTGACGTTGTAGCGCGAGGCCGGCTGCTAGCGAAGCGAGCCTTGGCGAGCGATCGACAATGACGCTGCGGTACAGGCTGCTAGCGATGTAGCGTCAGGCCAACCGTCGCGGTCTGCTCGCCGAGCGGCATCAGCTCGCCGGTCAGGTCGAGCTGTCCGGGCAAGCGGACGGTGAGGCCAGCCCCGGCGGTCACGTGGTAGCGGTCGCCGCCGATCACCGACGCGCCCGCCCGGCGCCAGGACACCGGCCCGCCGAAGCCGCGGACCGCGACGTACGGCACCCAGCGCCGGGCCAACGTCTTGCCCGCCATCGCGCCGACCCGGAGGTCGCCGGCCAGCCATGAGCGGGTCGCGCCGTCGTCGGCGACGGCCCGGGCCAGGGCCAGCCCCGCCGACGCCGACCCGGCCAGGAACGGTCGGCGCGCGCGCTCGAACACCGGCAACCAGCTCACGGTCGCCGACAGCGCGCCACCGCCGTGCAGGTCGCGACCCTCGACCTCACCATCGACCAGCGCCGAGCCGCCCACGCTCCAGCCTAGCCGCGGCGACGCGAACCGCCCGACCGTGACGCTGACCGCCTCCTGCGTGAACCCGACCCGCGCGCCGGCAAAGACGATCGTGCTGCGGACCGCGCCGACCGCGACCCCGAGCTGCCAGCCCGACGGCGCCGTGCCGTCGCACTCGATCGGCAAGCCAGTCGGACCGACCGGCGGTGACAGCCCTCAAGCGTGCGCGGTCTGCGCCCGCATGGTCAGCACCAGCAGCGTGGCTGCGACCGCGGACACCGCGACGACGCGACGGACCATGGCCGAGCCTAGCAGCCTGTTGCGCATTTCCTGGACCCGCGAGCGGAGGAAGGCAGACCCCGAGCCTCCACGCGTGACCCCGCACAGGATCGCATAGGATGGCGGCATGGGCGATGCTCCCGAGCCTGGCGGGCTGACCGCGCTGCGCGATCGCATCGAGGCGATCGATCGCCAGATCCTCGGACTCCTGGCCGATCGCCTGCGGGTGGTCGACGCGGTGGTCGCGGCCAAGCTCGCCGCCGCCAGCCCGTTTCGCGATCGCGCGCGCGAGGATCTGCTGCTCGGTCGGCTGCGCACGCTGGCGCTCGACCTCGGCCTCGATCCCCACGAGATCGAGCGGCTGTACCGGGTCGTGCTCGACATGTCCGTCGCCCACCAGGAGGCCGCGCTGCACCTGCGCAGCGACGCGCCGCTGCGCATCACCTACCAGGGCGTCGAGGGCAGCTACAGCCACCTCGCAGCCCAGCGCCGCTACGCCGGTCGGCCGGGCGGCGCGCTCCTGATCGGCTGCGACAGCTTCCGGGCCGCGGCCGCCGCGGTCGCCGATGGCAGCGCCGACCTCGCGCTGTTGCCGATCGAGAACTCGACCGCCGGCAGCATCAACGAGACCTACGATCTGCTGGCCCACAGCGCCTTGACCATCACCGGCGAGGTGGTCAGCGCGGTCGAGCACTGCCTGCTGGCCCTGCCCGGCGCCGACCTGGCCGCGCTGCGCGTCGTGCGCTCGCACCCGCAGGCGCTGGCCCAGTGCCAGACCTTCTTCGCCGGCCATCCCCACCTGACCGCGCGCGTCGACGTCGACACCGCCGGCGCGGCCCGCGCCGTCCGCGACGGCCACGATCCGACCCAGGCCGCGATCGCCAGCGCCGCGGCCGCGACCACGTACGGCCTCATCGTCCTCGCCCAGGGCATCCAGACCGAGCGGGCCAACGCCACCCGCTTCGTCGAGATCGCCCGCCACCCGACGCCGGTGACCACGGGCACGGTGGCCAAGACCTCGCTGGTCTTGACCCTCGCCGATCGACCCGGCGCGCTCGGCGAGATCCTCACCCGCATCGCCGGCGCCGGCCTGTCGTTGACCAAGCTCGAGTCGCGGCCGGTCGCCCACACCCCGTGGCAGTACCGCTTCTACCTCGATGTTCTCGGCCACGCCGCCGGCGCCGCGCTGCAGCAGGTGCTGGCCGATCTCGGCGCGCTGACCGTCGAGCTGCGGGTGCTCGGCTGCTACCCGGCCGAGGTCGTCGGCCCGGCGCCATCGTCCGCTGCCGCCTCCGCCACCTGACACGACCGGTTCGACCGCGTCGCGGCCGCGACCACCGGGCCGGCGGCTTGACCGGCCGTGGCCACCTGCCACACTCGACGACCGATGTCCGACGCTGCTGTCGCGTACGATCCGACCTCGCTCCCCGCCCGGCAGAAGGTCTTGACGATGGCGTGCTCGCTGCTCGGCATCCTCCTGGCCGCGCTCGATCAGACGGTGGTCGCGACCGCCGGGCCGAAGATGCAGGCCGACCTCCACATCGCACCGGCGATGTACGCGTGGATGACCACGTCGTACGTGGTGGCGTCGACGGTCACTGTGCCGCTGTGGGGCAAGCTGTCCGACCTGTTCGGCCGCAAGCGCACGCTGGTGATCGGCATGGTCCTGTTCCTGATCGGCTCGGCGCTGTGCGCGGCCGCCGGCTCGCTCGAGACGCTGATCATCTACCGGGTGATCCAGGGCGTCGGCTCGGCCGCGCTGTTCACGAACGCGTTCGCGGTCACCGCCGACCTGTTCGCGCCGCAGGAGCGCAGCAAGTGGCAGGGCCTGTTCGGCGGCGTGTTCGGCCTGGCCAGCGTGGTCGGTCCGTACGTCGGTGGCGAGCTCACCGACCGGGTCGGCTGGCACTGGGTGTTCCTGATCAACCTCCCGCTCGGCGCCATCGCGCTCGCCCTCGCGATCGCGCGCATGCCCGCGCTGCGCCGGCCGCGCACCGCGCCGCCGGTGATCGACCTCGCTGGCGCGGCCATGCTCATCGTCGCCATGGTCTCGCTGCTGCTCGCGCTCAGCCTCGGCCACGGCGCGGTGCCGCCCATGGGCCCGAAGCCGGCCGGCTGGCCGTGGGCGTCCTGGCAGATCGCCGGCTTGTTCGCGGTGGCGTTGACCGGCGTCGGCGCGTTCGTCGCGATCGAGCGGACCGCGCGCGAGCCGATCCTCGACCTCGCCATGTTCCGCAAGCGCGAGTTCGCCCTCGGCTGCGCCGCCGCGTTCACCGCCGGCCTGCCGTTCCTCGCCGCGATCGTGTTCCTGCCCCTGTTCATGGTCAACGTGCTCGGCACCTCGGCGACCGACGCCGGCAAGGTGCTCATCCCGCTCACGCTCGGCATCGTCGCCGCCAACATCTCGTCGGGGCAGATCGTCGGCCGCATCGGCCGCTACAAGCCGGTCCTGCTGGTGTCGCTGACCCTCTCGATCGTCGGCTTCGTGATCATGGGCTTAACGCTCGCCGCCACGTCCACCACGCTCGGGATGTCGCTGAAGATGATCCTGCTCGGGATGGGCATGGGCCCGGCGATCCCGCTCTACACGCTGGCGATCCAGAACTCGGTGCCGCTGCGCCAGATCGGCGTGGCGACCTCGACGGCGGTGTTCGCGCGCTCGGTCGGCGCGACCGTCGGGCTGGCGGTGCTCAACACGGTGTTCGCCGGCACGCTGGTGACCACCATGCGCGGCGGCGGCGACTTCCGCGTCGCCCTCACCGACGCCGTGCGCCTGGTGTTCCAGGTCAGCGCCGTGCTCTGCACCTTCGCACTGATCATCACCGTCGCCCTCCCGGCCCTGCCGCTGCGCAAGCACGAGCTCCGGCCGCCCGCGGCCGAGTAGCGCGGCCGTCAGGTCCCGGCGGGCGCGGCCGGCGGGGGCGCGTGATGACCGCCGCCACCCTCGCCCAGCGAGTAGGCCCGCTCGCCGTGCAGCGCGCCGTCGAGGCCGTCGTACTCGGTCTCGCGATCGACCCGCAGGCCGACGGTGGCGTCGAGCAGCTTGAGCAGCGCGTAGGTGACGACCACCGCCCACACGCCGACCGCGACCAGAGCCAGCCCCTGCTCACCGACCCGGCCGACGCTGCCGCCGTGGTGATCGGCGGTGAGGGTGGCGCTGGCGAACACGCCGGTGAGCAGCGCGCCGGCCGCGCCGCCGACGCCGTGGACGCCGAACGCATCGAGCGCGTCGTCGTAGCCGAGCCGGCCCTTGAGCATCACCCCGCCGTAGCAGGCCACGCCGCCGAGCACGCCGATCAGCATCGCCGCCCGCGGCTCGACGAAGCCGGCGGCCGGGGTGATCGCGACCAGCCCGGCGACCAGGCCCGAGGCGACGCCCAGCATGGTCGCCTTCTTCATGCGGAACGCCTCGATCACGACCCAGGCCAGCGCGCCGGTCGCCGCCGCCAGGTGGGTGTTGACCAGCGCGAGCGACGACAGCCCGCCCGCGGTCAGGGCCGAGCCGGCGTTGAAGCCGAACCAGCCGAACCACAGCAGGCCGGCGCCCAGCACGGTCATGGTCAGGTCGTGCGGCACGTGGGCGCGCGACGGATAGCCGGTGCGCTTGCCGAGTACGATCGCGACCACGAGCGCCGAGATGCCCGAGGCCCAGTGGACGACGGTGCCGCCGGCGAAGTCGAGCGCGCCG
This sequence comes from Myxococcales bacterium, assembly GCA_043775605.1. Classification (GTDB taxonomy): domain Bacteria; phylum Myxococcota_A; class Polyangia; order Haliangiales; family Haliangiaceae; genus UBA2376. The sequence continues at coordinate 3,514 of JAYVSF010000259.1, read as the reverse complement.
CGCTTGGCCAGCCAGCCGCCCGGGCCCCACACCCAGTGCGCCACCGGGTCGTAGACCAGGGTCGCCCACAGCAGCGTGAACAGCACGTACGCCGACAGCTTCATCCGCTCGGCGAACGCGCCCGAGATGAGCGCCGGCGTGATGATCGCGAACATCCCCTGGTACATCATGAACAGGAGGTGCGGCACGGTCCGGCCGGCGCCGTCGGTGCCGACGTGCTCGAGGCCGAGGAAGTCGAGGCCGCCGATCAGCCCGTGATGGGTCGGCGCGAACGCCAGCGTGTAGCCGAGCAGCGCCCACTGCACCGAGATCAGCCCGAGCGCGAGGAAGCTGTGCATGTACGTCGACAGCACGTTCTTGCCCTGCACCATCCCGCCATAGAACAGGGCCAGCCCCGGGGTCATCAGCATCACCAGGGCGGTCGAGACGAGCAACCACGCGGTATCGCCAGCGTTGATCTCCATGACGTCTCCGACGCTAGCGAGTCGGACGTTTCCGGCAAGTATCGCCGCCGCGTCGGCCCGGCAACACCGTGGGGCTGCCCTGACACAGAGCAGAGCCGTCGAACCCTCGGTTCGACTCACGGCGCGAGCGGGCTTCAGCTATCGTCGGTGGCGATGCGGCTCTACCGGTTCAACTACAGTTGCTACGCGCGGTTCGTGCAGGCGGCGATCGAGCTGGTCGGTGCGCCGTGCTCCGTCATCGACGTGCCGTACGGCGATCGCGACGAGCTGGCGACGCTGACCGACGGGTGGATCCAGGTGCCGGTGGTGGTGACCGACGGCGGCGCGGTGATCACCGACTCGCGCCGGATCATGACGACCCTGTGCAGCGACGACCCGCGGTTCGCAGGCCTGGTGCCGGCGGTCCAGGCCGGGCCGGTGTGGGCCTACGTCGACTGGGCCCAGGGCCCCCTCGAGGACGTCGCGTTCCGGATCGCGACGCCGGGCCTGGTCGAGCGGTTCGCCCGGCCGTTCGAGCGCGCGCTGTTCGTGTTCATCAAGGAGCGGCGGTACGGCGCCGGTTGCGTCGACGCCTGGGCCGCCGATGGCGACCGGCTGGCCGAGCAGCTCGACCGGCTGCTGGCGCCGACGGTAACGACGCTCCGGGCGCGGCGCTTCCTGTTCGGCGACGTGCCGACCCTGGCCGACGCCGCGCTGTACGGCCAGCTGATGATGCTCGAGCTCGGCGCCGCCGATCGGGTGGCCGCGCTCGATCCCGAGGTCCTGGCGTGGAAGGTCCGCTTCGAGGCCTGCCTGGGCGCGCCGCCGCACGGCCGGCCGGCGCTGGCCCACCGCGCGCGGGCGACGCTCGACGCCGAGCTGGCGCGGACGACGGCGGCGCCGCGGACCGGGCGGGTCGAGCAGATCGTCGTGCGTACCGCGATGAACCAGCGGACGTGCCCGGACCAGGCGACGATCACGCGCGAAGCCGGGCTGGTCGGCGATCGCTGGAGCCCGAACGGCCACGCCGACGCGCAGGTGTCCCTGGTCGACACCCGGGTCGCCACGGCGCTGGCGGCGCACGCGGACTGGGAGCTGTTCGGCGACAACCTGTTCGTCGATCTCGACGTCAGCCTCGCCGCGTTGCCGCCCGGCGCCCGGGTGACCATCGGCGACGTGGTGCTCGAGATCACCGCCCATCCCCACACCGGCTGTCGCAAGTTCCTGGCCCGGCTCGGCGCCGACGCGCTGCGCTGGGTCAACCAGCGCGAGGTCAAGGATCATCGCCGCCGCGGGGTGTTCGCGCGGGTGATCGCGCCCGGCACGATCCGCGTGGGCGACGTCGCCCGCGGTGCCTGAGCTGCGCGCGCCGCGAGCCGAAACGCGAGACGCCCCGCGGCGGGCGGGGCGTCGAGGAAGCTGCGCGAGTGTGCGCGGCTCAGAGCTTCTTGCCGACCAGCTCGAAGTTCGAGGTGGTCGCGTAGCCGCGGATCTGGACGAACAGCTTGGCCGCGGCCGGGAGGGTGACCTGGCAGGCCTCGTTGGTGCCGCTCTTGTAGGGGCGGCAGTCGTAGGCGGTCGCGGTCGGCTCGCTGCCGATGCGGACGTAGAGGTCGGCGTCGCCGGTGCCGGTCATGGCGAACGAGTAGGTGCCGGCGGCCAGGGTCGGGGTCGGGAACTTCTGGGTCTCGCCCTTCTTGATCACGGCCGCGGTCGAGATGCCGGCCCACGCGGTCGGGGTGCCGCCGCCGCCGGGCACGAACACGTTGTCCTGCTCGCCGGTCACCAGCACGACCTGCGACCGGTCGACGCCCGCGAAGATCTGCTCGTAGGTCTTGGGCGCCGCGTAGCTCATCAGGCCCTTGAACATCGCCATGGTCGCGCCTGGCATCGACGAGAAGAACGCCGGCATGCCGTTGTTGATGACGTCGACGTACTTGGTGCCGACCGCGTCGTCGGCGTTGACCAGCTTGTGGGCGTCGATGATCGCGCCGTCGATGTAGGCGTAGCTGTCGCAGCCGTTCTCGAACATGATCAGGTACTGGCCGGCGACCCACTTGCCCGAGCGGGCGAGGGCGCGGACGTTGGCGCCGAGGCCGGCGTGGCCGTTGTAGACGATGAAGTCGGCGCGGGTCGACAGGCCCTCGTAGCGGGCCTTGAACGCCGTGCCGGTGAGCGCGGTGCGGACGTTGTCGGTGAGCAGCGCGTTGATCTTGACGGTCTTGCCGTCGGGGTAGGTCGCGCGGAACTCGAGGTCGGTCAGCGCCGAGCCGGGGTTGACCGGGATGACCGCGGGCACGGTGGTGACGGTCGCGCCGCGCAGCTCGGTCTTGACCGCGGCGACGAAGTTGTTCCAGCCGGCGATGCCGGCGTCGCTGCCGCTGGTGGCGCCGTCCTCGTACTTGCCGAAGATGGCGACCATGTTCAGGGTGTTGTCCTCCCAGACCTTGGTGTACTCGGGGAACTTGCCGGTGGTGTTGATCGGCGAGAGCGAGACCGAGGCGGTGGTCTTGAACACGTCCGCCGCGGCGAACGTGCAGCCCGACTTCTCGGGCCGGAAATAGTACCACATGCTCCCCGAGTCGACCTCGTGCGCGCCGACGTCGACGCAGGCGTGACCGTAGCTGGTCGCGAACTTGTCGAGCGCGGCGTAGGCCATGTCGGTCGGCAGGGTCAGCCCGACCGTGACCGGCACGTTGGTCTTGTTGCCCCACGAGACCGGCATCTTCGCGTGGTAGGTGATCTTGGTGCGGCCCGAGACGGTGGTGGTCTTGACGTTGGTCAGGGTGACCTTGTCGAGGCGACCGACCGAGTTCTTCCCGTTGAGCTGACCGATCGTGTAGAGGAGCTGGTCCTCGATCGTGTTCTCGGCGTTCCACGACGAGTCGGTCACGAGCTGGCCGTCGAACTCGAAGTCGACGAACAGGGCGGCGGCGCTGGTGTCGGCCTTGCCGTCCTGGTCCTTCACGACCTCGCCATCGTAGGGGTCCGCGTCGGTGCAGGCCGCGAGCGGCATGGCGAGGAGCGGGCTGACGAGGAGAGCGAGGGTGGCGCGCTTCATGCGGCCGGAA
>JAYVSF010000258.1:0-6036 GCA_043775605.1 Myxococcales bacterium | reverse complement strand
GGGGCCGCTGCAGTTCAGCTGGTTCACGCTGTCGGCCGGCGCGGTCGGTCGGGCCGAGCTGGGCGAGCGCCTGGTCGGGTTCGCCGAGCTGTCGGCCGGGCTCGCGCTGTCGCAGTCGACCTTCGTCGATCAGAGCGGCGAGCGCACCGACGAGCGCTTCCCCGGCCCGTACCTGGGCGCGGCGATCGGCGCCGAGGTCTACGTCACCCAGCGCTTCGGCCTGTCGGCCCGGCTGTCCTCGACCTACGCCCCTACCCTCGACAACCTCATCGGTGATCAGCACGACGCCGGCGTCACCGCGCTGGGCCTCGGCCTGGTCTATCGTCAGTAACGGGAGCCCACGATGCGCACCCTGCCCTCCTTCGTCTCGGTATTCGTCCTCGGCACCGCGGCCTTCGCCGCCATGGGCGCGACCGACTGCGGCCAGATCATCGACGACGCCGGCTTCGATCTGTGGTGCGGCCCGAACCTGTGCAAGTGGCAGGTCGAGTCGGGCGAGATCCGCAAGGTCGCCACCTGGCACGCGGCCGACGCCGGGGTCGAGCTGCTCGGCAGCGAGGCCAAGATCAGCCAGCTCACCGACGTCAACAACTTCGACGGCACCTGCGTGCGGTTCACGATGGTCGCCGACCTCGACGAGAGCGTCGATCTCCGCTTGCAGATGGACGTCTGGGGCGACGGCACCTACGAGTACGACGAGCGGATCCCGGCCAGCGACTGGCGGTCGCTCGGCTACCTGGTGCGGATGCCGGACCGCTACGACGGCGTCCGCTTCCGCCTGTACAAGCGCGGCGCCGGCCGGGCGGTGCTAGCCAACATCGGCGCCGAGATCGCCAACGACCTCGAGTGCACGACGCCGGCCCTGGTCGTGACCGCGCCGGCGGTCGCGCCGGCCCCCGCGGAGTCACCCGCGACGTGGAGCCCGGTTGCTGCCAGTCCCAACTGATTGCGCGGATGCGTATGCCCGCTATGGCCCGGCGCTGGTGCGCAAGGCCCAGCGCGTGCTGCGCAATCGTGAAGACGCGATCGACGTCGTCCATGGCCTGTTCGCTGACCTCCTGTCCAAGCCTGAGACCCCGATGGAATTGCCCTACCTCTACCGCGCGGTCACCCACCGCTGCCTGAACCTGGTGCGCGACGCCCAGGGCCGCGCCCGGCTGCTCGCGCGCGAGCAGGCGACGGTGGCGCCGTCGAGCCGGCTGGCCGACGGCCGGCGGGTCCTCGACGTCGATCTGTTGGGCCGGCTGTGCGACGGCCTCGACGCCTCGCACCTCGAGGTCCTGGTCTGTCGCTACGTCGACGAGATGACCCAGGACGAGATCGGTGAGCACCTCGGACTGTCGCGCAAGACCATCGGCAAGCGGCTGGCTCGCATCCACGATCAGCTCGCCGAACTCGGCGCGGGGGCCGCATGACCTGCGTCGATCAGCCGATCTCGTGGCTGCGGCTCGAGCGCTACGCCCTGGCCGAGCTCGACGGCGCGACCACCGCGTCGGTGCGGCGCCACCTCGACGACTGCCCGGCCTGCCGGGCAGCGCTGGCGGCGCTCGAGGGCGATCACGTCGCGTTGCCGGCCCTGCCCGCGCGCCGCGCCGTGGTCGTCACCGCCGCGCGACCGTGGTGGCGACGGTGGCAGCTCGGGGCCGGCCTCGGCGCTGCCCTGGCGGCCGCGGCGATCCTGCTGGTGTGGCTGCGGGCGCCCGGCACCGTCGGCGAGCCCGGGCGCCGGACCCGCATCAAGGGCGCGGGCACGGTGGCGTTGACGCTGGTCCGCGAGCGCGCCGGCGTGATCGCGTTCGATCCCGCCGATGTCACCGCCGACGATCGCTGGAAGATCCAGCTCACCTGCGGCAATCCCGCGCCGCTGTGGACCGACGTCGTCGTCTACCAGCCGACCGGCGCCGCGTTCCCGCTGCCGGCCCAGGCCATCACCTGCGGCAACGCGATCGCGGTGCCCGGCGCGTTCCGGATCACCGACGGCGGCGCCACCATCTGCGTCGCGCTCGGCGCCAGCGCGCCCGATCGCACCCGCCTCGCCCGCGGCCCGCGCGGCCCGATGGTGTGCGCCGCGGTGATGGCCCCGCCCGCGCACCCGTGACCCGTGGTCGTGGGTGCGGGCGCAGCGGTAGACTGCCGCGATGATCGCGATCCTCGGCACCGGACTCCTGGGCTCGGGTTTCACTCGCGCGGCGCGCCGGCGCGGCGAGGAGGTGCGGGTGTGGAACCGCACGCTCGCTCGTGCGCAACCGCTGGCCGAGGTCGGGGCCGTGGTGTGCGCCGACGCCGCCGACGCGGTTCGCGACGTCGAGCGGGTCCACGTGGTCGTGTCCGACGACGACGCCGTCGAGGGCGTGCTGGCCGCCGCCGCGCCCGGCCTGCGCCCCGGCTGCCTCATCCTCGATCACACGACGACGTCGACCACGGGTGCGCGCGCTCGCACCGCGGCGTGGGCCGCCGCTGGCCACGTCTACGTCCACGCGCCGGTGTTCATGGGTCCGCAGAACGCGCACGACGCCACCGGCCTGATGCTGGTGTCTGGCGACCGCGCCACCGCCCTGCGGGTCCGGCCGCTGCTGGCGCCGATGACCGGCAAGCTGCTCGACCTCGGCCCGCGCGTCGACGCCGCGGCGGCGTTCAAGCTGTGCGGCAACCTGTTCCTGATGGCGATGACCGCCGGCCTGGCCGAGATGCTGGCGCTGGCCGGCGCGATGGACGTCGCCGCGCCCGACGTCGCCGCGCTGTTCGAGCACTTCAAGCCCGGCACCACCGTCAACCCCCGGCTGGCGCGCATGACCGACGCCGCCTTCACGCCGCCGTCGTGGGAGCTGGCGATGGCGAGAAAGGACGTCCGCCTGATCGCCGCCGAGGCCGAGGCCGGCGGGGTGGCGCTGGCGCTGGCGCCCGCGATCGCGGCGTGGATGGACGTGGCTCTGGCCGCCGGCGACGGCCACCTCGACTGGACCGTCATCGCCCGCCACCGCCCCCGCTGAGCGAGAGTTGGGTCATCATCGCGGGATGTATCCCAAGATCGACCGCGCGACGCTCGACGGGCTGCTCGCCGCCAAGAAGAAGATGATCAAGGAGGTCGATCTGACCGCGATCAACGTCCAGAAGCCGCCGGTCGACTTCTCGGGTGCGGTCATCGACAGCTGCACGCTGTCGAAGCTGAACCTGCGCGGGCTGGGGTTCCGCAAGGCCACGGTCAAGCACTGCTGGGTCGACGGCACCGACTTCTCGGGCGCCGACTTCGCGGGCGCGACGCTGATCGGATCCTTCTACTGCAAGCTGGAGCGCGCCAGCTTCCGCGGCGCCACGCTGAAGAAGGTCGAGTTCGGTTCCGACTCGGTGGCCGGCGCCGACTTCACTGACGCCGATCTCGAGAAGGCCTCCTTCTGCGGCACGCCGATCACGGGCGCGTCGTTCCGTGGGGCCAGGCTGGCCGGGACCGACCTCGAGGACGCGACCCTGGCCGGGGTCGACTTCACCGGCGCGCTCCTGGCCGGGGCCAAGCTCAAGGGCGCCGACCGCACCGGCGCCATCGGGCTCGACGGCGCGACCAAGGCCGCGGCCGGCCAGGGCGTCAGCTCGACGGTGTACGAGGCCGCGGGCGCCGAGGGCGGGCCGATCGTCGTGGTCCCGGCCGCGCTGGCCGCGGGCTGGAACGCCAGCAAGAAGCGACCGGACGCCGACCGGACCACCGATGGCGGCGACGACGTCGTGACGGTCGCCGAGGGGGTGACCACCGGCAGCATCGCGTTCGGCGCCGCGCGGGCGCTGGTCCTCGACGGCGAGCTCGACACCGGCTTCGTCGCCACCGACGACGGCGGGGTGCTGATCCGCGGCGGCGACTTCGACGACCTCGCCGCCGCGACCAAGGCGGCGACGAAGGCGTTGAAGAAGAAGAAGGGCTGGACGCCGCACGCCCACGACCTCGTGCTCGCGGCCGAGGACGCGTTCGTGTTCAGCGCCAACGCGCGCGGCAAGGCCAAGGCGTCGGAGATCGAGTCGGACTTCGGCGTGGTCCACGCCCGCCTGGCCAGGGGCACCTACGCCGTCGCGGTCCTCGGCCAGGACGACGACGACGGCCCGATCGTCTTCATCCACCTCCGCCGGCGCTGACGCGTCGCTTCGTCACCGTCGACGGCGACACCAGCACCCTGGTACTACTTGCCCGAGGGGCTGGGCGCCGCTGAGCCCGAGCCGGCGCCGGGCGCCATCTTGCTCGGGTCGGGCGCCATGCCGAGCTGCATCATCATCGAGTGGCCGTTGTAGAACCGCCAGGCCTGCGTGATCTTGCTCGAGTCGAGCTTGGTGATGTCGCCGACGGTCATCGACACCGGCTTGCCGGTCTTCTTCATCGGGCCCATGTCGCCGGTGTTGGTGCCGTTGAAGGTCGACACCGACACCACGTACTGGCCGGCGGCCCAGGCCTTGCGCGAGATGATGTTGCCATCGGGGAACGCCGCGAGGAACATCTTGGTGCCGGCCTCGATGCCGGGCTTGCCGACGGTGTCGGCCGGCCCGCCTTGATCGGACTCGATCGCGCCGTCGGCGTAGTCCGCCATGATCGCGGCGAGGTCGTGCTTGTTGAAGGCGTCGTTGCCCTTCAGGAGCTGGGCGAGGTTGGCCTTCTCGGCGGCGTCGTCGTTGGCGATCACGATGATCGGCGCGCCATCGAGGCCCTTGTCCGCGACCGGCCGTTGCGGCGGCGCGCCCGGCGGATTCATGCCGAGCTGGAAGCCGAAGGTGTTGTCGTCCATCAGCCACCACTCCTCGGTGACGCGGTTGGCGTCATCGAAGGTGGTCACCTGCAGCATGAACATGCCGACCTTCTTGCCGGACGCGGGCATGTCGCCCATCGGCGACTTCATCACGCCGGTGTTGGTGCCGGTGAACCACAGCACGCTGGCGATCTCGCGGCCGTTGACCAGCACCAGCTGCGGCACGGTCTTGCCGTCGGGGAACGCGACGTGGAAAGCCATCGCGTGCTCGATGATCGCGGCCGGGCCCTTGTTCTCCGGCGTCATGCTGTCGACGAAACGGCTGTTCGCGTGATCGGCGTAGCAGTCCTTGAGCTTGGCCTGATCGCTCGCGCTCCAGTAGCCGTGGCAGTCGAGGAAGCGCTTGGCCAGGTCGACGCCAGTGAGCTTGGCCGGCACCGGCGAGGGTGGCGGCGGCTTCGGCGCCTCGGGCGTCGGGTTCTTCGCGATCGGCGGCGCCTTCGTCGCCGCGTCCTTCTTCTTGCCACAGCCGCCGGCCAGAGCCAGAGCAGCGAACGTCACGAGCAGCGTCGTCTTCCTCATCGTCATCTCGACCATCCTTGCTGGGTACGACGAGGGTGTTACTGCGCCGACCGATCGTCCGCAAGCACGGCGACGCCCGACGACGGCCGCGACAGCCGCCGTCGCGGGATCGACGCCCGCGAACGACGGTTGTCATCAAGTTGTGACGTTTCAGCCGACCCGCTCACTTCCAGAACGAGCGGCGAGCCGGCGGCGGCGGCGACGACGGACCGGCGGCCACCGCCCGCAACTCGACTAGCGCGACGGCCAGCGCCGCGTCGAGCGCGGTCGCCGCCAGCGCCTCCCGCAGCCGGGCCACGATCGGCGCGAGCCCGCGCGCCAGCTCGACCGCCCCGATCGACTCGAGGTCCTCGAGCAGCTCGCCGAGCCGCTCGATCGGCAGGCGGACGACGACGAGGCTGACGCCGCCCTGCAGCGCCCGCTCGAGCGCGGCGATCAGCGCCGCGAGCCGGGCCCGGTACGGCGCGAGGTCGATGCCGGGGATGGCGGCCGCGGCGGCCTTCGTGACCGTCGGGCGCGCCATGGCCCGGGCCGGCGGAGACTGCGGCGGCGGCGGCGGCGCGAACGCCTGGGCCGGACCCGCGCCGGTCGGCTCCGGTGCGTCGAACTCGGCCAGGGCGTCCATCGCCAGGTCGTCCTCGACGGTGACCTTCTTCTCCTCGCGCTTGACGTCGTGGCTGCTGCGCGAGCGGCTGACCGACGCGGGCGCGGGCCGGGCCGGCCCCGACGCGCG
>JAYVSF010000257.1:0-9493 GCA_043775605.1 Myxococcales bacterium | reverse complement strand
GTGTCGATCGCGCGCGCCGGATCGGCGGCCAGGGCCTGGGCCCAGGTGTCGAACGCGCCCTTGAGGTTGCCGAGCTCGTCCTCCTCGACGCCGGCGACCCGGGCCAGCAGCTCGACCGCCTCGGGCGGCGAGCCGGCGGCCTCGCGCTGGATGCGCAGGACCCCGGTCAGATCCTTCCACAGCTTGTCGCGGGTGTAGAGCGGCTCGAGCATCGCGGCGACCCGCTGCCGGAGCGCCGGGTTGGTCAAGAGCTCCTCGAGCAGCTCGCGACCGTCGGAGTGGCCCGGGGCCCGGGTCACGACGTCCTCGAGCAGGTCGACCGCGCCGGCCGGATCGCCGAGGTGGTGGGCGTGGAGCGCGGCCCGGCGGAACTGGACCGTGACCTGGTCGGCAGCGGCGACGTGCTCGAACGACCGCTCGAGGATCGCCTCGAGCTCGTGCCACTCCTGGCGCTCGCCGTGCAGACGGTCGAGGGCCTTGTAGGCCGGCAGGTAGGCCGGATCGATCTCGAGCAGGCGGCGGTAGGTGTCGATCGCGCGCGCCGGATCGGCGGCGACCTCCTCGTCGAGCGTCGCGATCTCGATCAGCGCGGCCCGGCGATGGTCGACCTCGAGCGAGCCCTGGGCCCGGCGCTCGAGCAGGTCGCGCAGCTCGGACCAGCGCTCGCCCTGACGGTAGATGTCGGCCAGCGCGGCGAACGCCTCGGCGTCGTCGGGCTCGACCTCGAGCACGACCGCCCACGCCCGCTCGGCGCCGGCCGGATCGCCGAGCTCGTCGGCGTGGAGGTGGGCCAGCTCCGCGGCCAGCGCCCGGACCTCGGTGGCAGTGGCGCCGGCGGCGCGGCGCGCGGCCAGGGCCCCGGCCAGGTGCTCGGCGAGCGCCGGCGCGCGGCCGAGATCGTGGGCCAGCGCGGTCAGCGCGGCCCGGGCCTCGTCGTCGGTGGGATCGCCGGCGACCACGCGGACCGCCGCGTCCCACGCCCGCTCGGGCTGGGCCAGACCGTGGTACAGGCCGACCAGGCGGCGATCGATCGCGAGCCCCTCGGCGCTGCCGGGCGCGGCGCCGCCGGCCAGTACCTCGAGCGCGCGGGCGAGGACCGCGGCGTCGCCGGTGCGGCGCAGGTACGGCTCGACCGCGGTCGCGACCTCGCGCCGGCGCACGTCGTCGATCGCGCGGCCGGGGCCGGTGGCGTCGAGGTAGCGCGCGCACGCGGTCACCGCGGCGTGCTCGGCCGGCGCGTCATCCGCGCCGTCGGCGGCGAGGGCCAACGCCGCCAGGTACTGCTCGAGGCCGTCGGCCGGCCGATCGAGGCTGCCCTCGAGGATCCCACCGAGGCGGACGTGGAGCGCGCCCCGGCCGCCGGCGGCGGCGGGATCGGTGGCGAGCTGGGCGGCGAGGACCGTGGCCAGGCCGTCGAAGTCGCCGCGGGCCTCGTGCAGCCGGCCGAGGGCCGCCAGGGTGGCGGCGTCGGCGGGATCGAGCGCGAGGATGTGGCCGACGGTGACGGCCGCGGCGTCGAGATCGGCGAGCCGCTCCTCCTCGATCGACGCGATCCGACCGAGCAGCGCGCGCCTCTCGGGTCCGGCCGGGGCGGCGGCGGCGGCCCGCCGGCGCAGCGAGCCGAGCAGCTCGGGCCAGTCGGCCAGGCGCTCCGACAGCTCCTCGAACCCGGCGACCGCGGTCGGGTCGTCGGGCGACAGGCCGAGCAGCTTGCGCTGCGCGGTGCGGGCCAGGTCATCGTCACCGAGCTGGGTGCCGTACAGCTCGGCCAGGGTCTTGAGCAGGCGCCGGCGGGTCAGCAGCGGCCGGGCCGGATCGTCGGCGGTGCGGGTCAGCGCGGCCCCGACCTCGCGCCACTGCTCGGGCTGGTGGGCCAGGCGCAACAGCTCGCTGACCAGCGCCGGATCGTCGGGGGCCAGCTCGAACGCGCGCGCGGTCCACGACAGGGCCAGGGCCTTGGAGCCGAGCTTGTGCTCGCACAGTGTCCGGATCTCGGACAGCTCGACCAGGCGGGCGTCGTCGTCCGGGGCCTGGTTGACCAGGGCCTCGCGCAGCGGCAACAGCTTCGCCCACTTCTCGGCCCGGGTGTAGGCCGGGATCAGCGCGCGGGCCGCCTCGGGATCGTGCGGCTCGACCGCCAGCACCCGCTCCCAGGCCCGGACCAGGCGCTCGCTGTCGGGCTTGCGACCGGCGATCGCCGCAGCCCGCCGGAACAGCGCGAGCCGGGTGGCGCGATCGTCGTGGCGATCGCCCTGCGCGAACAGCGCGTCGACCAGCTCGTCGTACTGGCCGAGCTTGCCGTACAGGTTCTCGAGCGCGTCCCAGTCGCCGGCCGCCGCGTACAGCTCACGCAGGGTGCGCAGCGCCTTGGCGTGGCCGGGCTCGACCGACAGGATCTCGGTCCAGACCTGGGCCGCCGCCGCCGGGGCGTGGGCGCGGTCGGCGAGGATCGCGCCGATCTTCTCGAGCAGCGCCACTGCCTCGGCCGGGCGCCGGGCCCGCCGGCGCTGGCGATCGAGGATCTCGGCCAGCGCCAGCCAGCGCTTGTCGCGCTCGTACAGCGCGGCCAGCGCGGCCAGGGTCTCGTCGTCGCCGCCGCCGCCGTGCTCGCCGATCAAGCGGTTGTGGATCTCGATCGCGAGTCGGGGATCGCCGGCGCGCTCGGCCGCCAGCCGGGCCATCTCGGTCAGCTTGAGCTGGCGCGCGGCGCCGCTCAGCAGATCGGCCTCGCGACCGAGCAGGCCGATCAACGGCCGCCACTGCCGGCGCTTGCCGTAGATGTCCTTGAGCCGCGCGATCGCGCCGTCGTCGGCCGGCGCCAGTTCGAGCAGGCGCTCGAGCGGCCGCACCGCCTGGGCGTGGTTGTTGAACTTCTCCAGCCAGAGATCGGCGACCTCGCGCAGCAGCGCCACCCGCTCGGTCAGGGCGATGCTGGTCAGCTCGGCCTTGCGAGCCTGGACGTTGATCAGATCCTGCCACCGGCTCATCGACCGGTACTTGTCGGCCAGCTCGTCGGCGGCGCGCCGATCGTCGGGGTCGAGCTTGAGGACCGCGTTGTAGGTGTTGAGCACCATCGGGTCCTGGCGCAGGCGATCGCGGTAGATCGCGATCATCTCGAACAGCCGCTCCTTGCGACCGGCGAGATCCTCGGGCGGCAGCCGCTCGGCCTCGTCCTTGAGCAGGTCGAGCAGCGCGTTCCAGCGCTCGGCCTTGCGGTACAGCCGCTTGAGCGCGTCCTTGGCCTCGACCGATGTCGGGTCGAGCCGCAGCATCTGCTTCCAGGCGTCGATCGCCTTGTCGGGCGTGCTCGACTCCGACAGCTCGGCGATCTCGATCGCCAGCGCGCGCGAGCGACTGTCGGTGGCCGGGCTGGTGCCGGCCGGCGGCAGCGCCTTCTCGGCCTGGCGCAGGATCGCCACCAGCTTGGCCGGCTCGTTCTTGCCGCCGTGGTAGGCGCGGTAGAAGTCGAGCGCGCCCGGGTGGGCAGGATCGATCCGTCGGACCCGGCGGAAGTAATCCTCGGCGCCGTCGAGATCGTTCTGCCGGCGCCACAAGGTCACGCCGGCCTGCAGCAGCAGCCCGAGCTCGCCGTCGCCGCCCTTGGCCTTGATCGCCGCCGCGTAGACCGCGGCCAGCCCGGCGCCATCGCCCGCGGCCTCGAGCTCGTGGGCGACGATCCGCAGCGCCCGCGGCTGGGTCGGATCGGTGGCGAGGACCTGGCGGCCGAGCGCGAGCGCGGCGGCGCCGTCGCCGAGGTGGGCACCCGACAGCTCGGCGAGGCTCAGGGTGGCGTCGATGCGATCGGCGGGCGCGCCGGCGGCGATGCGCTGCTGCAGCACGGCGGCGACCTCGGCCCAGCGCTCGCCGGCTCGCAGCACCCGCTCGAGGTGGAGGCCGGCCTTGCGGTTGCCGGGGTCGGCCGCGAGCGCCTTGCCCAGCAGCAGGGCGATCTCGGGGTTGCCGGGCGCGAACCGGCCCCACTGCTCGGCGGCCGACAGGTACAGGCTGGTGGCCAGGGACTGGTCGCTCGCCGCGGTCGCCTCGGTGACGTACTTGGCCGCGAACTTCTTCCAGTTGTCCTTCTTCTTGCCGAGCTCGAGCTGATCGAGCGCATCGGTGGCGTCGTCGTGGCCCTTGGCGAGGGTCAGGACCTCGCGGTAGGCCGCCTCGGCGCCGGCGGCGTCGAGCAGATCCTCATCGAGCAAGCGGGCCTTGTCCACGAGCAGCAGGACGCGCGCCGCCGGCTCGCGGACCGCGGTCAGCTCGAGGTCGACCAGCACCAGCGCGCGCTCGGGCCGTCCGCGATCGCGCAGCCGGGCCCGGGTCGCGGCCAGCGCCGCGAGCGTGGGCGCGTCGAGGCCGCCAGTGGCCCGGGCCTGCAAGCCGGCGAGCGCGGCGGCGTCGTCGGGGTCGCTGTCGAGGATGGCGAGGAGGGGAAGGAGGTCGGCCATTCGAGAGGTCTCGCTCGGGCGTGCGGGGAGCGGCGCGACACCAGCACGGCGCGCGCGGTACGGCTGCGCGGGGACGTTACCTCCGCGCGGAGGGGCAAAACAACGCGACACCGTGCCCGAACGCGGACTTGCCGCGCCGAGCGGTCACTCCGGATGGCCCCGTCGAATCCCCGGCGCCAGGCTTGCGTCAGGGCGGCGGTGCGGCCTCGGCGGGCACGATCTCCTCGGCGAACCGCTCGAGCAGGCCGCGGATCGTGTCGCGCGCGGTCCGGAACCGGGCGAGCAGGTCGACGTGCGACAGCGTCGGATCCGCGCTGGCGGGATCGGCGATCGGCCAGTGCAGGCGGCGGGCCTGGCCGAGAAACACCGGGCAGACCTCCTCGGCGCACAGCGTGATCACCGTGCCGACGGTCGCCGGATCGATGGTCGCGACCGACTTCGACCGCTGGCCGGTCAGCTCGAGGCCGAGCTCGCGCATCACCTCGATCGCGTAGGGGTTGACCGTCGACGGCGCGCTGCCCGCGCTCTGGACCGTGAGCCGATCGCCGAACTGCCGGCGGGCCAGGCCCTCGGCCAGCTGGCTGCGCGCCGAGTTGGCGACGCAGAGGAACAGGACACCAGGGCGATCAGCGCTCATGCAGCCTCCCCGAAGTAGCGGGTCCGCGCCCACAGCGCGACGTGGACCAGGCCGATCAGCGCGGGGACCTCGACCAGCGGGCCGATGACCGCGGCGAAGGCCGCGCCGCTGTGGATGCCCAAGCTGCCGATCGCGACCGCGATCGCCAGCTCGAAGTTGTTGGACGCGGCGGTGAATGACAGCGTCGCCGACCGCCGGTAGCCGGCGCCGGTCCGCTTGCTCATCACCATCGACAGCCCGAACATCGCGCCGAAGTACAGCAGCAGCGGGACGGCGATGCGGACGACGTCGAGCGGCAGCCCGACGATGGCCTCGCCCTTGAGCGAGAACATCACGACGATCGTGAACAGCAGCGCGATCAGCGTGAGCGGCGCGATCCGCGGGAGGAAGCGACCCTCGTACCAGGCCCGGCCCCGGGCGGCGACCAGGATCCGGCGGGTGAGGAAGCCGGCCGCAAAGGGGACCCCGAGGTAGATCGCGACGCTCCGCGCGATCTCGACGATCGTGATGTCCACGACCGCGCTGTCGAGCCCGAGCCAGCGCGGCAGCAGGGTGGCGAAGAAGTAGGCGTAGAACGGGAAGAACAGGACCTGGAAGATCGCGTTGCCGGCGACCAGCCCGGCGCAGTACTCGGGGTCGCCCCGGGCCAGGTCGTTCCACACCAGCACCATCGCGATGCAGCGGGCCAGCCCGATGAGGATGAGGCCGAGCATGTACTCGGGGCGATCGTGCAGGAACAGCACGGCGAGCCCGAACATCAGGAACGGGCCGACGATCCAGTTCTGGACCAGCGACAGCGCCAGCACCCGGCGGTCGCGGAAGACCTGGCCCAGCTCCTCGTAGCGGACCTTGGCCAGCGGCGGATACATCATGAAGATCAGCCCCAGCCCGATCGGGATCGAGGTCGAACCGACGCTGAGTCGATCGATCGCCGCCGGCACGCCCGGCGCCAGCGAGCCGAGCGCGACCCCGATCCCCATCGCCAGGAAGATCCACAGGGTCAGGTAGCGGTCGAGGAACGACAGCTTGCGCGCGACCTGATGGTCAGGGTTGGCCGCGGTCACGGCTGCCAGGGGACCAGCGCGGTCCGGGGGGCGAGCCCGCGGACCTCCGCGAGAAAGCGCGGCTCGTGAGCGCGGCGCTGGGCGAGCACCGGGTCGGTCACGGTCAACGGCGTGAGGCTCTGGTTGATGACCCAGGCGAACGGCCGGATCTCGGCGCGGGCCAGGTCGCGCTGGAGCTGTGCGGCCTCGTGGACCGGCGTGGCCTCGGGCAGCGTGACCAGCAGGATCCGCGTGAAGGCCGGGTCGCGCAGGCGCGGCAGCAGGCGGCGGACCTCGGCCGGCGCGCTGCCGGCGGTGCGCAGGACCTCGCGGTGGTACGACTCGGCGGCGTCGAGCAGCAGCAGGGTGTGGCCGGTCGGCGCGGTGTCGATCACCACGAAGCCGCGCTCGCCCTCGTCGACGATGCGGGCGAACGCGCGGAACACCGCGATCTCCTCGGTGCACGGGCTGCGCAGATCCTCTTCGAGCAGCGCCCGCCCGCCCGGATCGAGCCCGGCGCCGGCGGTGGCCAGGATCTCGTCGGCGTAGGCCCGGGTCTCGACCGCGGGATCGATGCGGCTGATCCGGAGGCCGGCGACGGCGCCAATTTCGTCGGCCGCGTCGGCGACGTGGGCGGCGGGATCGGTGGTGGTCAGGTGGACCGCGTGGCCGCGGCGCGCGAGCTCGCGCGCGAGGTGGACCGCGATCGTGGTCTTGCCGACCCCGCCCTTGCCCATCGTCATGATCACGCCGCGGCCGGCGGCGGCGAGGGCCGGCACCAGGTCGGCCAGCGCCGCCATCGGCTCGACGGGCACCAACGGCGGCGGCGGCACTGCCGGTGACGCGCCGGCGACCACGGCCCGCTCGTCGTGCAGGTAGCGCAGCGCCGCGAGGCCGACCAGCCCGAACGGCAACAGCGGCAGCGTGGTCCGGGGCAGGCCGCGCAACCCGGCCGACATCGCCGCCAGTGCCTGCTCGCCGCGCTGTTCCATGGCGACCGCGACCGCATCGCGCCGATCCGTCGTCCGAAAGACGCCGTTGATCACCAGCTCCTGGCGGCTGACGCCGAGCGCGGCCAGCTCGCCCCGGGTCCGCTCGGCCTCGACCAGCGCCGAGCGCTCGGCCCGGGCCACCAGGACCAGCGTGGTCCGCGCCGGATCGATCAGCGCGGCGCGGGTCGCCGCGTACAGCGACTGCTGGGCCGCGAGCCCAGCCAGCGGGCCCAGGCACGAAGTGCCGCCGACGTTGGTCTCGAGGAAGCCGCTCCAGGCCGCCGGCAGCTCCAGCAACCGGAGGGTGTGGCCGGTCGGGGCGGTGTCGAACACCACGTGATCGAACGCCGCGGTCGCGCCGGCGTCGCCGAGCAGCTTGGAGAACTCGTCGAACGCCGCGATCTCGACGGTGCACGCGCCCGACAGCTGCTCCTCGATGCTGCGGACCGCCGCCGCCGGCAGGACGCCGCGGTACGGCCCGACCATGCGCTCGCGGTAGGCGTGGGCCGCCGCCTCGGGATCGATGTTCAGCGCCGACAGGCCCGGCGCGCCGGCGATCGCGGTCGGGGTCGCGCCCAGCGCGGTCTCGAGCACCTCGTCGAGGTTGGACGCCGGATCGGTGCTGACCAGCAGCACCCGCCGGCCGCGCTCGGCGAGGCTGACCGCGGCGGCGCAGGCGACGCTGGTCTTGCCGACGCCACCCTTGCCGGTGACGAACAGGTTACGCGGCGCGCGGTCGACGAGTCCGGCGAGGCCCGCGAGGCCCGCGAGGTTGACGAGCTGCATGACGGGCTCGTTCAGCAGCAGCCGGGCTTCGCCGGATCGACCGGGTCGGGCGCACAGCAGCTGGTCGCTGCCGCCGGCGCCACGGCGAGCCGCTTGACCACGACGCCGGCCAGCGCCGCCAGGGTCTCGCGCGACGGGTACGCGCCCTCGACGGCGATGCGATCGCCGACCAGCACCAGCGGCAGCACCTCGACGCCGCGGCCGAGGGCCTCCTTGACTACGGTGGTGTCGGCGAAGGCGCCGGGCTGCTGGGCGAGGTTGAAGCGTAGGACGGTGACGCCCTGGCGCTGTAGCCAGGCGACGTCGGCGGCGAACCGGGCCAGCTCGGGATCGACCGCGGGACCGCAGACGCCGGTCGAGCAGCACAGGGCGGGATCGAAAACGCGGACCGTGACCGACATGATGAGGACCTCTCGGTTATCGGCGATGAACGATAGTGATCGCAGGAACGGAAGGTCTCACAGCCCCCCGACCAGGGCCTTCAAGCGCCGGAGCGCGCCCGGCTCGATGCAGTAGCAGACCCGCGGGCCGGCGACCTCGCCGCGGATGACGCCGGCGTCCTTGAGCACCTTGAGGTGCTGCGACACGGTCGACTGCGCCAGCGGCAGCTCGTCGACGATGTCGCCGCAGACGCAGGCGTTGCGGCGGACCAGCAGGCGCAGGATCTTGATCCGGGCGGGGTGGCCGAGGGCCTTGGCCAGGCGGGCCAGCTCGTCGTCGGCCGCTTCGCCCTCGATCGGTCGCAGGTCGGCCTCGTCCCGGGCGGGCGGGCAGCACGGCGCAGCGACCGCGGCAGCCTTCTTCATCGTGTTCTGACGATAGCTCCGGATGGCGAACCCGGCAAGCTCGCGGCCGGCCAGGTCGATGGCGGCAAGACCTACACGAACATCCAGATGCCAAGCGGTTCGTTGGCAATTGAATGCCGAACGCAGGGCTCACGAATGTGCCGTGCGGTCGCCGCGGCAAGGGTACGCCGTGCCGATCAGTCGTCGCGGCGCTTGATCCAGTATCCAGGCCGTCGACGCTGGTGAACGACGGCGATGACGACGACCTCGTGCCCGCCGATGCGGTAGGCGACCGAGTAGGGCCAACCAGGGACCAGGTAGCGCCGGGTTCCGGGACGCGCACCCGGCCACTGCGGCCACGTTTGGGACATCGCCGCGATCGTGGCCTCGGCCTGCGTGATCGCGTCCACGAAGTCCTGACCGGTGCCTGGGCTCATGTCGTCGAACCAGGTCGCGGCCGCCTCGTATTCGGCCAGCGCGGCGGCGGTGAACCGGACGTTCATCGAGCGGTGCGACGGGCACGCAGGGTCGCGAGGACTCGCGCGTGGGCGTCGGTGGCGTCGATCAGTTGCTCGCCCGGGAGCGCCGCGACCCGACGATCGAACTCGGCGATCCAGGCCTCGGCGGCGTCGTCATCCTCCTCCGGATCGACGCTGCGCAGCAGCGCGCCGGCGAGCCGGAGTCGCTCGCGCGTCGGGAGGTCGAGCGCCTCCGAGAGGACCTTTGCCGGATCCGCCACCTCGACAGTGTACGGCAAGTGTCAGCGTCGCGCCCGCCGAACGACTTTACCCGCGCCGAC
>JAYVSF010000256.1:0-4305 GCA_043775605.1 Myxococcales bacterium | reverse complement strand
ACCGGCGGCTCCGACTGGCACGGCGGCGGCGAGGGCCAGCTCGGCGTCGAGATCCCCGACGAGCGCGGCGCCCGCCTGCTCGAGTGGCTCGGCCGCGCCGGCCCCTGACTACCCGCTCGCGAGCGTCCGGTACTCGGACAGCAAGGCCGCCGGCAGCGCGTGCTCGAGGCGCCAGACGATCTGCACCGGCCGGCTGCCCTCCTGGCGCTCGTGGATGACGGGGCCGACGTAGGCGAACGGCGCGCCCTTGCGGGTCTGGACGAACAGGTGGATCGACCAGCCCCCGTCGACGTGCTCGGCGTAGTGGCGCGCGCTCGCGCTGCCCGCCGCGACGGCGTTCTGGGTCTCCCAGTGGAAGCGGTCTTCGCTGATCGCGTAGTCGCGATACCGGGTAGTCGGCGAGAAGCCGCGATCGGTCTTGTCGAGGGTGACGAACAGCAGCTCGCGTCGAGCGTCCTTGATCCGTTCGATGCCTTGCTGGTGCGGCACCTTGCGGGTCTCGTTCCAGACCCCACAGGCGGTGAGGATCTCGCGGCGCGAGTAGTGACGATGGAGCGCCAGCGGCCAGTCGGCGACCGGGTGGATGATCGACGGCAGGTTACTCCGCTCGACGAGCAGATCGACGACCGCGCGCAGCTCGTCGCCCATCACGCGGTCACCGCGCAGCCAGGGCGCGACGTCCTCGGCGGCCATGGTCCGGCGCGACTCGTGGACGAGCTGGTAGCCGAGCATCAGGGCCTCGCGAGCCTCGCGCGGATCCGCCGGGTTCGCGCCGTCGAGCCAACCGCGCACGCGCTGCAGGCGGTCGTGATCGTCGATGTGCAGCACGCGGCCGATCCGGTGGCACCGCTCGAGGTCGTCGGCGTCGAGCTCGGCGCCCCCGGCCAGCCCGGCGTCGTGCCGCAGCCGGGTCCAGCTCGACTTCGGCAGGTGATAGACCTCGTCGATCTCACGGCCGGTCTCCGCGAGGAAGCGCTCGAGCGAGACGTCGCCGGTCGCGCCCGCGAGGCTCGCGGCCTCGGCCACCAGCCGCTTCCAGGTCACCTCGACCGAGGTCTGCAGCGACCGCAGCACCGTCTCGCGGGCGACCGCGTCGAGCGCCATCGAGCAGCCACTGGGCAGGAACGGGAAGCCGTCGGTGACGGCGTGCGCGAGGCGACCTCGTACCACCCCGGTGAGCTGGGCGTAGATCGCGTCGAAGCGGAACTCGGCCCGGTGCTGGCCGATGAAGTCGAGCACCAGGCAGGTCGGCTTGTTCTGGTGCAGCCGCAAGCCGCGGCCGAGTTGCTGCAAGAAGATGGTCGCGCTCTCCGTCGGCCGGAGCAGCAGCAGGGTATCGACGAAGGGCAGGTCGACGCCTTCGTTGAACAGATCGCAGGTGAAGATCGCCGCGATGGTGCCCGCGGCGAGGGCGTGCTGCGCGGCCGTCCGCGCGTCGGTCGAGTCTTCGCCCGAGAGCGCGACCGCCGGCCGGCCCCGCGCCGTGAAGTGCGCGGCCATGAACTCGGCGTGAGCGACCGAGACGCAGAACCCCAGCGCCCGCATCGGCGACGGGGCCTTGCGGTAGACCTCGGCGAGGACGAGGTCGGCGCGGGCGTGGTTGCCGGTGTAGACCGCGGCCAGCTCGGCCTGGTCGTAGCCCGCCCCCCGCGTCCAGCGGATCCGGCCCAGCTCGGCCTCGGTCACGCCGTCGTGGATCCCGTAGTACTCGAACGGCGTGAGCAGCTGACGATCGAGCGCTTGCCACAGGCGCAGCTCGGCGGCCACCCGTCCTCCGAAGTCGGGCAACAGCGAGCGACCGTCGGTGCGCTCGGGCGTCGCGGTCAGGCCGACCAGGACGGTCGGTGTCAGCCGGGGCACGATGGCCTGGTACGACGAGGCCGGCACGTGGTGGCACTCGTCGACGATGACGTGGGCCCAGTAGTCGTGACCGAGGCGCGCGGGCAGGTCGCGGGTGCGCACGGTCTGGATGGTGGCGAACAGGTGCTCGAACGAGGCGGCGTCGTCCTCGCCCGTGAGCAACGCGCCGAACGCTCCGTCACGCAGCACCTGGCGGAACGTGGCCTGGGCCTGCACCAGGATCTGGCGGGTGTGCGCGATGAACAAGAGCCGCGGCTGCACGCCGAGCCGAGCCGCGCGTCGCGCGTAGTCGAACGCCGCGATGATCGTCTTCCCGGTGCCGGTCGCGGCGACGACGAGGTTGCGCCAGCGACCGTGGACCTCGCGCTCGGCCTCGAGCTGATCGAGGATCGCCGCCTGGAACTCGTAGGGTTGGATGGTGAAGAACGCGGTGGCCGCGACCTGATCGCCGCCCCGCGCTGCGTTCAGGGCGCCGCGCAGGCGCTGCCGGTCGTCCTCGCGGCCGGGGTCGAACTGGACGAACTCGCGATCCGCCCACAGCGTCTCGAACGCGCCCGCGAACTTGGCGATGACCGCCGGCAGATCGGCCGCCGAGGTCTTGATCGTCCACTCGAGGCCGCTGCCGAGCGCCGGCGCCGACAGGTTGGCCGAGCCGACGTAGACCGTCGACAGCCCCGAGCGCCGATGGAACAGCCAGGCCTTGGCGTGCAGCCGCGTGCGCCGACCATCGTAGGACACCTTGATCTCGACGCCGGGCCGACGCGCGAGGTCCTCGACCGCGGCCGCCTCGGTGGCGCCGGTGTAGGTGGTCGTGAGGATCCGCAGGCTCGGTGGCGCGCCCGCCCGGTGACGACGGCAGAGGCCGTCGATCGCGTCGGTGAGCTGGCGCACCCCGCCCCGGGTGATGAAGCTGATGAGGACGTCGACTCGATCGGCGCTCGCGAACTCGCGCGCCAGCTCGCTGCCGATCCGGGGTTCGCCGTGGCCGAGGGTCAGGAGCGCCGAGGCGCCCAGCGGGATCTCCGGTCGGCGTGGCGTCAGCGCGGCGTCGGCGAACACCGCGCGCAGCTCGCGCGCCGGCGGTGCCACCTGCTGGCCGTCCGGCGCGCCACCGTGCTCGCCCAGCAGGCGCAGGACGTCATTGACCAGCTCGACCTGCCGCTGCAGGCGGTCCTGGCCCTCGCCGCCACGCAGCGCACCGAGCGCACGCTCCAGCTCGTCGCGCAGGAAGCGGGCGAGGCGGACGTGCGCGTCGCCGGCATCCAGCGCCGCGATCTCGATCGCTCGCCCGCCGCCCTGCTCCGCGATGGCCCGGTCGACCTCGTCGGTGACCAGCTCCTCGTAGACACCATCGACCAGCGTGCGGCCCACGTGGGCCATGATACGCGAGGTCAGTCGTCGTCAGCCGCCGACAGCAGGTCGTACTCGTCCAGCAGCTCGATCGCGGTGACGCCGAGGGCCGCGGCGGCGCCCTCGACGAAGCCGAGCGCGTGCGCGATGGCCGGCGCGGGCTCGTCGTCGCTCATCCCGTCGTCGCCGAAGAGGTCCCACACCGATCGCCCCGTCGCCCGCAGGACCGCGACCGCCTCGCGGAGCGCGTCCTCGAACTCCTCGGGTGGTTTCACGATCAGGGCAAGAGGGCGCGAGGGCATCATGGGCGGGAAGGCGAACGGCTCGGCCGGATCGGGATCCGGGTCCCCGCACCAGAGGCAGGCATCGCAGTGCATGCATCCAGGGTCCAGCTCAAAGCACATCCGCAGCGGTCGGCTGCCGCACTGTGGGCAAGCGTCCTCGATCGGTGCCTCGTCGGTGAATGCGCCCTGTTCCTCCATCGCGCCACGATGAGCTCGTGGCCACGCGTCGCCAAGCCGCGCCCGCAACTCATCACGCGAGCTGGTCGCGAGCGCCTCGGCGCCCAGCTCGCCCCATGCACGCTCCTCGCGGATGCGGGCGGCGGCGATGAGGGTTGTTCGAGGGGCCGGACCGGCTCGTCGAGGCCCCAGCGGAAGAGGCCCGGCTGTACCCCCAAAACGGAGAATGGGCGGTTCTGGTTGCAGCGTGCACCGTTTTGTGATATCGGTGCAATCAAGATGAGGGCGGCGCAAGGGGCGTTCGAGTTCAAGACCTGGGGTGGCAAGCGCGCGGGAGCGGGGCGCAAGGCGATGGCGCGGCCGGGCCGACCGCCCCATCGCCGGGTGCGCAAGCGGCCGCCGCTGTCCGGGCGCGACCCGGTGCACGTCATCCTGCGGGTCACGTCCGAGGTCGGGCGACTGCGCCGACACAAGGCCTACCAGGCGATCCGGCGCGCGCTGTTGACCGTGCTGTGCCGAGGGCTCGTCCGGGTCATCCACCTCAGCATCCAGCGCAACCACATCCACCTGGTGATCGAGGCTGGCGACGAGCGCGCGCTGGCCCGCGGCGTCCAGGGGCTCGCGATCTCGGCGG
>JAYVSF010000255.1:0-10516 GCA_043775605.1 Myxococcales bacterium | reverse complement strand
TCCACAACGCGCAGGTCACCAACACGTCCAACATCGCGCGCGACGCCCAGGTCGCGCGGCAGACTGTCCAGGGCTACTTCGAGGTGCTGGTCGACACGCTGCTCGGCAGCTGGCTCCACGCCTGGAAGCTCAAGCGCGCCACCAAGCTCGTCGCCCACCCCAAGTTCTACTTCTTCGACGCCGGCGTGGCTCGCGCGCTGTCGGCACGACTGCCGTATGCGCCGACCCAGGAGGAGCTGGGCGCGATCTTCGAGACCTATCTGCTCCATGAGCTCCGCGCGTTCCTGAGCTACACCGAGCGGGCGTACCCGCTCTACTTCTTCCGGACCTTCGATGACGTCGAGGTCGACCTGCTGTTCGAGTCGGCCCGGGGCATGGTCGCGCTCGAGTTCAAGTCGTCGCGGACGTGGCGGGGCGAGTTCAACAAGGGCTTCCGCCGGGTCGCCGCGGAGCTCGACCGGGTCCGCTGCATCGGCGTGTACACCGGCGAGCGGAAGCTCGAGCACGACGGGGTCGTGGTCTACCCCTACGGTGAGTTCCTCGAGCTGCTCTGGCAGGACAAGCTGATCGTCTGAGGTCCGCGGTTCGGTTACAGTCGCGGAGCGGGAGGCGCATGCGCACCTGCCGCGTTGTCGAGAGGTTCCTGATCCGGTGGGAGGCATGATGAGCGCAGCGATGACGTCTCGAGCGCTGGTGATCGCCACGGTCCTGGGCGCGTGCGGCGGCAGCGGGCGGCCGGTGTCGCGCTGGCCGGGACCGGTCGGCCCACCGGTCGACTGCGCGGTGACGGCGGGCTACGACGACATCGTCGTCGGCGCCGGCCTGGCGGGGCTGGCCGCGGCGCGCGAGCTGCAGCGCTTCGGCCACAAGGTGATCGTCCTCGAGGCCGCCGACCACATCGGCGGGCGCGGCTTCACCTACCTCGCCGGCACCGGCCGCGATCAGGTCGCGCTCGACCTCGGCGGCGCCTGGGTCCACGGCGTCGAGACCAACCCGCTGACGGCGGTGGTCGACTCGCTCGGCTTTCACCGGGTGCGCTCGGTGCTCGACGAGCCGTACTTTCGCGGCGACCAGAAGGCCAGCGCGCAGGACATGACGGCGTGGGGCGAGGCCGAGACGCGCTTCGAGACCGGGCTGACCTCGGCCGGTCAGCGGGTGCGGGCCGGCGAGACCCCGGAGGCGTTCTGCGAGGGCGCGCTCGGCACCGACGAGGCGGCGACGCTGGCGTTCTGCAATGGCCTCCGTGATCGCGACGGCACGGCGCCGACGCCGGCCTCGTGCGGCGCGGCCCTGTGGTTGTACTGCTCGGAGCCGGTGCAGGCCGAGCTCGGTGACGTCGCGACCGACCCGGCGCCGGCGGCCGCCTGCTCGACCGCCTGGCAGGCCGCGCGCGCCGACGTCGCCGACGAGCCCGATGCGCAGGTGGCCGACATCGGGGCGTGGCTCGCGCCCGATCGCTGGCGGGTCCTCGGCGAGGTGGCGTGCGACTTCGTCACCGGCCGGGCCCGCGATCGCGCGTCGTACTACCTGCCGCTCGACGGTCCGCTGCGCGGGTTCATGGAGGAGAACCTGGGGCCGCTTGACAGCGCGGGCGAGCTGCACGACACCTCGGCGATCGACATCGGCGAGTTCGCCGAGGGCGAGGACGACCTGCTGGCCGAGGGCATGGGCACGTTCGTGCGCACGTACGGCGCGCGCGCGCCGGTGTGCGTGAACAGCCCGGTGACCGCGATCGCCCACGACGCCGCCGGGGTGACGGTGACGGTCGCCGGCGGCCGCGCGTACACCGGCCGGGCCGCGCTGGTGACCGTCTCGACCGGCGTGCTCGCCCACCAGGACGATGCCGGCGCGTACACGCTCGGCTTCTCGCCGCCGCTGTCGGAGGCAAAGCGGGCGGCGATCGCGGGCCTGCCGATGGGCGCGATGCAGAAGGTCATCCTCCGCCTCAAGCGCGACATCTTCGGCGACGCGCGCGCCAACGCGTGGGTGCTGTACCGGAACGAGACCAGCGGCGAGGTCATGGCGTTCGTGATCAAGCCGTTCGGCGAGCCGATCGCGGTCGCCTTCTTCGGCGGTGACAAGGCACGCCGGTTCGAGGCGGCGTGCAAGGACGTCGGCTTCGACCCGCGCGCGCCCGAGGCCTTGCCGTGCGATCAGCCCGCGGTCGACGAGGCCAAGGCGGCGCTGGCCACGATGTACGGCGTGGCCAACCTCGACGCCGAGCTGCTCGGGCCGGCCTACGTCACCCGCTGGACGATCGACCCGTGGACCCGCGGCTCGTACGCGGTGGTGCGGCCGGGCGCGGTGCACATGCGCGAGGTGCTGGCCGAGCCGGTGCGTGGCGGCGACGTCGCCGACGCGCCGAATCGCCTGTACTTCGCCGGCGAGGGCACGACGCGCTCGATCTACAGCGGCTCGTTCGCGGGGTCGTACGAGTCGGGGCTGACCGCGGCCCGCCGGATCATCGCCGACCGCGCCGAGGACTAGCGAGCCTTGGCGAGCGGTCAACAATGACTCTGGGTGTTCGGGGTCACGCGTGGAGGATCGACGACGATCACCTTGCCGCCGCGGGCCCGGATCGCGTCGAGCCGCGCGCGCATGTCGGGCGCGGTCATCAGGCTGCCGTTGGACGCCAGCGGGTTGGCGCCGAGGATCAGCAGCCGATCGGTGCGGTCGAGATCGGGCATCGGCACCAGCAGGCCGCCGCCGAACATCAGCGGCGAGCTCACCATCTGGGGCCGCGCCGACCAGCCAGCCAGCGGCGGTGTCGAGGAGCTCGCGGTAGTGGGGGATGTAGCGGAGGATCGTGGCGTCGTACGCCGCGACCTCCAGGCCGAGGTGGCCGTAGATCGCAGGCTCGCGCATCTCGTCCGCCTCCACGATGACCATCCCAGTCGACGCCGGTCGCCACCGCCGGTCATCGTCAGCGGCGGCCGCGCGGGTCAGGGACTGCCGCCGCCGCCGCCGCCATTGTCGTCGACCGCGGGCACGCTCAGATCGAAGTCGACGATGCCGATCGGATCGGAGCCGAACACGCTGGCGACGGTGGTGCGATCGATGACCGGCCCGGCATACTCGCGCGCCGAGGTCTGCTGGACCACGAGCATGCTGATCGGCAGCGCGCCGAGGTTGGCGAACTGCTCTTGGCAGGTGATGACCGTGCCCTGGGCGACGCAGAGGCCGCTGCCGTCGGTGCCGGTGACCGCGAGCTGGGTGTCGCCGGCCGCGAGCGCGCCGGTGAACGTGACGTCGAGGACGCCGCCCACCAGGCCGACCGGGAGGGCGTAGTGCAGGGTCGCGATCCCGCCGGCCACGGTCCAGTCGACATGCGGCACCGCGAACAGCGCCGCGCCGGTCAGCTCGGCCGACACCGGCACGCGGTAGTGGCCGACGAACGCGCCCGACTGCAGCGGGATGGGATCGACCGGGACCGGCGGCGGCAGCGGGTCGGCGCCGTCGCTGGTGCAGGCCGCCGCGAACGACGACAGCCCGGCCAGGGTGAGCAGCCCGAGCAGACGGGCGCGGCTCGGCATCCGGACCGGGGCGGGATGGAGTGTGTCGTCGTTCGCCATGGGTCCGGTATGGACCACCGCGGCGCCCGAGACCAGTGACATGCGCTGTCGGTCGTCACCCGATAGTGACGCTATTCGCCATTTGTCGTTCATGATCAGATAGATAATCGCACCATCTCGATCTCTGTCCGCCGGCGGCCGCAATCGGTGCGAACCTCACCCCGGAGGACACGATGCCCCCCGACGCGCCCGCTCCGATAGCACTCGCCGCCGCGGTCGAGCGCCTGCGCGACGCCCGAGCGCGCCACGCCCAGGCCGAGCTCGAGCACGAGCACGCGACCGGCCACGAGAAGGCGGAGACCTTCGCGCCGGTGGGCTACTGGGCGAGCGAGGTCGAGGCCGCGCGCGCCGCCTGGCGCGAGCTCGCGGGCGCCGACGCGGCCGAGCCGGCCTGACCGCCGCCGCCGATCAACCAGAGGCTGGGAATCTGAACGATTCACAGTCTCCGAGTCGCGCCCTGCTCGACCCGGTCAGACGGCCGGCGGCGTGTGCGTGCGCAAGACGTCGCGATAGGCGCGCGGCGCCTCGCTCGTGGTCGGGCGATCGAGAAAGCTGGCGAGCAGCGGCAGATCGAGGAGGGGCAACGCCGCGCTGGCGGCGACCGTGGCGTAGCCATCGGCGCCCAGCACGTACGGCGTGATCACGCCGCGGCGCCAGAACCAGACCTCGCGGACACCGAGCGCCTGGTAGGTCTCGACTTTGCTCAGGCGGCCGGACGTCCACCCGACCCCGATCGCCAGGTCGGGGCGGGTCGCCGCGCGCGCCGGTCCGAACACGTAGCACTCGTCGGGCTCGATCCCGTGATTGACGGTCTTGTCCTCGAGCGTCCACGACCCGAAGGTGCTGAACTCGAGACCCGCCTCCAGGCAGTACGTCTCGATGAGACGGCCGATGAGCGACTTGAGGTTCTCGTGGTCCTTCGACGGGCTCATGATCTCCAGGCAGCCGGCGGCGAAGTGGAGGCCGGGCTCCGAGCGATCGCCGCGGATCTCCATGAGCCGCTGGTAGTCGGCCCACGTGACCTCGCGCAGGACCACCACGTGATCCTCGTGAGGTCGATCGTCCCGGTCGAGCGCGAGCGCACCACCCATGGCCGGACGATACGACCGCAGGCCGACCGCCGCCATCGATCGCCGTCAGCGGCGCGGGCTCGCGCGGACGCGGTAGCGCGTGGCGCGGGCGAAGCCGAGGCGTTCGACCCGGCGGGCGGCGACCAGCGCTCGCAGCGCGCGCAGCACGGTGCTGGCCGACAGCTCGAGCCCGCGCGCCAGCTCGGGCACGCTGGCGGCGTCGACCTCGCCGAGCCGTTCGAAGATCGCGTCGGCCGGCGAGGGCGCGCGGTCGTCGACCACCGGCTCGGGCAGCGCGCGGCGGGATCGCTCGAGGCTCGGCACCTGGCCCTCCTCCCACAGCGGCCCGGTGTCGGCGACCGCGGCGCTGCCGACCAGGTGGACGGGGACCGTGGTGCGATAGCCGTCGTCGTGGACCTCGATCCACGCGCCGTACGGCTGCAGGAATGTGCGCAGCCGGTGGATCGTGGTCCGCACCGGCGGATCGTGGAGCTCGGGGTGGTAGGCCCGCAGGCCCCACAGCCCGAAGACGATGCGCTCCTTGCGGGCGTCGCCGCTGGCCAGGATCCGCAACAGCGCCGGGCACCAACGCGGCGGCCGCTGGCGGACGCCGAGGTCGCCGTGATCTTCGAGGACCACGAGATCCTCGCCGGGCACGAGGATGATGCGCCGGGCCGGGGTCAGCCCGAGCAGCTCGGGGACCAGGCCGAGCAGCCCCAGCGACACGATACGCGACAGCGCCGACAGATCGCGCTGGACCGCGGCGCGCAGCAGCGGCGTGACCGCGTCCTCGTCGAAGGCCTGGGCCGGCCCGGCGAGATCGAACTGGCCGAGCGCGGCCCGGGCGGCGACGTGCTGCGTGGTCCGCCAGATCTCGCGCAGCTGCGCGACGGCGCGCGCCTCGCGCTCGGGCTCGCCTCGCGTCCGCGCCACCAGGATCTCGAACCCGAGCAGCTCGGCGCGGAAGGCGATGTCGCGCGGCTCGACCAGCGCGATCGCCTGCTCGAGCAGCGGCGCGCACGCCGCCGGTCCCTCGTGCCAGCGCGTGACCCACAGCCGGGCGAGAAAGCTCACGACCTTGCCGCGCCGGGTGTCGCCACGCAGTGCATCGCGATCGGCCGAGGTCAGCGCGTCAGCGGCCTCGCGGTGGCGGCCGCGCAGCGCGTACTGCATCGCCAGCTCGGTGAGCAGCGCGCGCCGCGAGTACGAATCGTGCGCGCGCCGGCGCAGCAGCGCCTCGACCTGCTGCAACGCCTCGAGGTGCGGCACCGCGCGCGTGACGTAGGTCGCGATCGAGGTGTCGACGGCGAACGCGTTGTTGGTCAGGCCGAGCCGGCCGGCCTGCTTCTTGGCCTGCTCGAGCATCGAGATGCCGCGCTGGAGCTGGCCCATCTGGCACAGCGCGTGGCCACGCAGATCGGTGCCGAGCATCGCGACGTAGAGAAAGCTGGCCTCGTGCGCGGCCTGCAGCGCGCGCAGCGCGTGGCGCGCGGCGCCGGGATAGCGGCCGGTGAAGTAGCACTGGCAGGCCAGGCCCTGGAACACGAACCCGCGCACCCACGGATCGGGATCGCGACGATCGCGGAACGCCTCGGTGACGAGCAGCCCGAACGAGCGATCGAAGTAGCCGGCGCGGGCCCAGGCCAGCCCGAGGAAGAAGCGGGCGGCGGCGACCGTCCGGCGATCGCGCCCGCCGGTCCGCTTGTGCCAGGCGGCGTAGCAGGCCCGGGCCTCGTCGACCCGGTCGACGAAGGTCAGCGCGCCGACGACGAAGGCGACATCGACCGGCGCGTAGGCGGCGTCGGCGTCGTAGGTCGCGGCCAGGAGCTCGTCGTAGCGACCGGCGTAGAACCAGCGCGCGAGGTCGCTGTCGCCGACCGCCGGCGCGGTCGCTCGAGCCGGAACGCGCTTGACCATGACGCGGTTATAACACTGAAATTATATCGTTCTTGTCGAACCGCGTCACCAATGCGCGCAGACGAGAAAGGAGGCGTTACTCGCAACGCGCCGGCCCAGGCCGCATAGCTGGACTCACGAAACGCGACACGAAACCAACCGACGAACCGACCAACGAGGATCCCATGATGAAGTTCAACCTTGGCCTCTCCCTCCTGCTCTCGACCCTGGCCTTCTCGACCGGCTGCACCGACCCCGGCACGGGCACCGCCAGCGACCGCGTGATCATCCAGCAGGCGTGCGCCGCCAACGCCGACTGCCCGAGCGGCTTCGAGTGCGAGATCGAGGCCGAGCACGGGGTCACCACCAGCTTCTGCCAGTCGGACGACGAGCACTCGGACGGCACCTGCCCGGCCGGCTTCGAGCTCGAGGTCGAGCACGGTCAGTCGTTCTGCCGGCCCGACGGCTCGGGCGGCGGCTCGGGCGGCGGCTCGGGCAGCGGCTCGGGCACCGACGACGGCCCGGTCGGCACCGGCGTGCTCGGCGCGACCTGCGCCGCCGACGCCGACTGCAGCACCGGCCTCGAGTGCCAGGTCGAGATCGAGCACGGCACCACCACCGCCACCTGCCAGCCGCACGGCGGCGCCTGAGCCAGGTGCGATGGCGACGGTGAGCCACTTCCGCACGACCGGCATGCTGCGGGCGCTCGGCCACAAGCTGGCCGGGCGCCCATCGTCGCCGCAATGCGTGAGCACGTCGCCCCGTCCGCACCAGGACGAGATCGTGGCCGTGGGCGTTCGCGTTGACCTTGACGGCGACGGCGACGGCGACGGCGACGACCGCGACGGCTCGTCGATGACGCGGATCGATCACGCTCGCGAAGATCGGCGATAGCTCGAACCGACCACGGCGCCGTCCACGATCACGATCACGACTACGCGTCAGTCCCCGGTGTTGAGCCCGCGCTCGCGCGAGAACGCGGCCTGGCCGTAGATGCACACCGACACCCACGCGTTCGCCACCGCCTCGACCTGATCCGGGGTCATGCCGAGGTCGCACAGGATCGCCGCCGCCCATGCCGCGGCGGTGGTGCGCAGCCCGCGATGGGCGTCGAACTCGCGCTCGATCTCGCGCAGCAGCACGACGTACGGCAGCTCGTGGCGACCGTGGCGCGCCAGCACCGCCTCGGTCACCGGCACCCGCTCGTCGGGACCGACCACCGGGCGGCCGAAGCCCATCACCCGCTCGCGTCGGGCGAACCGCTCGGCGACCAGCTCGGCGACGGTGCGTCCGGTGAGCTGCGCGGCGCGCACCTCCTGCAGGAAGCGGGCGCAGTCGGCCGCGGCCGCACCCGCGACCACCGTGCCGCCCAGCATCGCCTGCCCGGCCACCACCGCCGCGGCGTAGTCGCCGCCGCGCGCGCCGACCCGTCGGGTCACCGCCATCGGCCACGCCCGGCGATCGAACAGCAAGTTGATCGTCGCAATCTCCTCGAGCATGTCGGTGACCGCGCGCGTCAGCTCGCGCCCGGTGATCGCGTAGATCGTCGACTGCATGAACGACCAGCGGCCGGCGAGGTCGGCGAAGAGCCAGCGGTCGCGTACCGCGTGATCGTCGCGCGTGCGATCGAGCCGGCCCAGCTCGCGCTCGTACTGCAGCTCGGGCGGCAGGACCGCGGTGGCGATCTTGGCGCTGCCGCCGGCGGCGTAGCCGGCCTCGAGTTCGGTCCGGTGCGCGACCAGCCAGTCGATGGTGGCGCCGACGCCGTCGGGACGGATCGACGCGACCGCGGTGACCAGGGCCATCCAGCCCGGGACCCGGACCGCGGCGGCGTCGTAGATCGACGCCAGCGCGTCGGTGAGGTGAGGATCGCGATCCATGGACGTGGTGGTCATGATCAGGCGGCCTTGCCGGTGAAGCCCTGCTGCATGAGGCTCTTGTTGCGCCGGCCCGACGGCGGCGACTCGGACGGATCGATCGCGATGTCGACGACGTACGGGCCGCGGGCCCGGGCCGCGCGCTCGAAGGCCGGCCCGACGTCGGCCTCGCGGGTCACCAGCTCGCCGTCGGCGCCGATCGACCGGGCCATCGCCGCGAAGTCGACCCGCGGCAGGTCGCACTCGAACGGCTTCCAGCCCATGACCTGCATGCCCTGCGCGCACATGAGGTACGTGGCGTCGTTGAGGATCACCCACACCGCGTCGGCCTTGTGCTGGACCGCGGCGTGCAGCTCGTTGGCCATCATCATCGCGCCGTCGCCGACCAGCGCGACCGCCTTGCCGCCGCGCGCGAGCGCCGCGCCGACGACGCCGGTGGTGGCGTGGCCCATCGAGCCGAAGCCGGTGCTGACCCGGTACCGCCCCGGCTCCTGGAACCGCAGGTAGTGGGTCGACCAGCAGAACGAGTTGCCGCTCTCGGCCATGACCCAGGCGTCGCCGTCGTCGATGAACACCCGCTGCAGGGCGTCGAGCACGACCTGCGGCCGCACCGGGCCGTCAGCGCGTGGGCGGGTCGACGCCAGCCGGGTCGGGCGCGCCACCATTGCCGGGGTGGCCGCGGGTGCACCCAGCGCGTCGGCCAGCGCGGTCACGTAGCGCGCGATGTCGGCGACCGCGGTGTGGGTCGCGACGTCGGGGTAGGCCACGCCGAACGCGCTCGGATCGGAATCGACGTGGACGAACGCCTCGGACGGCGTGAGTTCGCTGGCCCAGAACGTGGTCGACTCGCCCATGCGGGTGCCGAGCACGAGCGTGTGGGTCGGGCGATCGGCGACCAGCTCGTCGTCGACGCGGGGGTGGCCGCCGAGGCCGGTGACGCCGATGAACCGCGGGTGATCCTCGGGGAAGATGCCCTTGCCGCGCGGCGAGCAGATGACCCGCGCGCCGGTGTGCTCGACCAGGCGGCGGATCGGCCCGGCGGCGTGGCGGGCGCCGAAGCCGAGCCAGATCACCGGCGGACGGTCCGTCAGCATCGCGGCGTGGCGGGCGATGGTCTCGGGCGAGCACATCGGCCGCTCGTCGCCGTGATCGGGCAGGTGCACGGCCAGGCGGCACGGCGTGGTCTGGAGATCGATCGGCAGGCTGACGTGGGCGACGAAGCCGCCGGGCCGGGTGAGGCCGTTCTTGAGCTGGGCGAGCACCGGGCCGAGCTGCGCGGGGTGATCGATCGACGTCGCGTAGTGCAGCGCGCCGGTGCTCTGGAACAGCCCGGCGCCGAGGGTGGCCGCGGTGGTCTCCTGGGTCGCGACCCGGCCGCGGTTGGCGGCGGCGGTGGCGGCCGAGACGAAGATGACGTGGGCGCCTTCCCAGCGCGCGGCCAGCATGCCGGTGAGCGCGTTGCTCAGGCCGGGCCCGGCGGTGGTGAACACCAGCGTCGGCTTGCCGGTCACCAGCGACGCCTCGACCGCGGCGAACGCGGCGCCGCCCTCGTGCCGGAAGTGCCAGCACGGGATCTCGCTGTGGGCGAGGGCGCGGAAGAACGGCGCGATCGCGCCGCCCATGATGCCAAAGGAGTGCGCGACGCCGAGCCGGTGGAGCGCGTCGACCAGCGCGGTGGCGACGGTGGTCGGCGACGGCGCGGCGACCGGCGTGACGGTGGCCGAGGCGGACGGGGACGGAGCGGCGGCGGTGGCAGCGGCGGTGGTGGAGAGCACGGGGACCTCTTGGCTCAGGAGTGGGCGGGGTGATCGGCGGACATGGCGCGAGCGGTGGCGGTCACGGACGTCATCGCGTTCAGGCGGCCCGGCGGAAGACGAGCGACGTCGCCGCGCCGCCAGCGCCGAAGCTGTTCTTGACCAGGACGTCGATCGCGTGACGGCGAGCGGTGTGCGGCACGTAGTCGAGATCGCAGGCCGGGTCGGCCGGGTCGAGGTTGATCGTCGGCAGCACCACGCCCTCGTTCATCGCGGCGACCGCGAGCGCGAGCTCGATCGCGCCGGCGGCGCCAAAGGCGTGACCGTGCATCGACTTGGTCGCCGAC
>JAYVSF010000254.1:0-4042 GCA_043775605.1 Myxococcales bacterium | reverse complement strand
GACGGCCAGCCGCTCGCCGCCTTGGCCGTGGCCGGTCCCGTGGGGCACTTCGACCTGAGCCGGGCCGCCCCGGCCGTGCGCACCGCGGCGCTGGCGCTGACGCGCGAGTCGCGTCGGTCGGGCCCCGTGGTACCGAACCTCACCGCGGTGCCGGCGCCGTACGCCGAGATGGCGGCGATGTCCTGACCGCGCGCGGGATGCCATGCTGGCGCCCCGACCGAGGGGGAACATGAGCGACACCATCCCGAGCAGTGCCATCTCCATGGCCGGCGCCCAGAAGGTGCTGGCCGCGGCACTGGCCAAGGCCGATGAGATCGGACTGGACGCCTGCATCGCCATCTGCGATCCGGGCGGCCATCCGGTCCTCACGGCGCGCATGGACGGCGCACCGATCCTGTCGCTGACGATCGCCAACGACAAGGCGTACTCCGTCATCGCCTTCAAGGGCATGCCCACCCACGCCTGGTGGGGCGCCATCGAGAACGAGCCCGCCCTCGTGCACGGCATCACCAAGACCGACCGCCTCATCGTGTTCGGTGGTGGGGTCGGACTGCGCGCTGGCGGTGGCCTCGTGGGCGGCATCGGGGTGTCGGGTGGCTCGGCCGAGCAGGACCAGAGCATCGCCGAAGCCGGCGCCGCCGCGCTGACCTAACTCGGTCGCCGTTCCCACCGTGCCCCGCTCGATCGACGCCGTCCGCCGGCGCGCCCATGGGTTGCTGATGCGCGCGTACGCGCCGGTGGCGCAGCGGGCCATGCGTCGCCGGGGTGCGTGGCGCTGGCGCGGGCTCACGCTGGAGGTGCCGGTCGGAGTGTTCCACCCGGGTCTGTTCTTCTCCAGCACGGTGCTGGCCGACGAGATCCGTCGACGGGCGCCGCGGGGGCGGCAGGTCCTCGATGTGGGCTGCGGTAGCGGGCTGCTGGCGCTGGCGGCGGCCCAGGCCGGTGGTGTGGTGACCGCGGTCGACGTGAACCCGGCGGCCGTGACCGCGACGCGGGCCAACGCGGCGCGCAACGGCCTCACCGTCGAGGTGGTCGAGTCCGACCTGTTCGCCGCGCTGGGCGATCGCCGTTTCGACCTGGTCGTCGTGAACCCGCCGTACTACCGCAAGGATCCGGTGGATGCCGCCGAGCGGGCGTGGTTCGCCGGCGTCGACCTCGGCTACTTCGACGGCTTCTTCGATGGGCTCGGGGCCCACCTGGCCGTCGGTGCCACCGTGCTGATGGTGCTCAGCGAAGGCTGCGACCTGGACGCCATCGGCGCCGCCGCCCGCCATCACGGGTACGTGCTGACCGACGCCGTGCGCCGCTACGCGTGGCTCGGGCTACACGTGGTCCACGAGGTGCACAGAAGTGCCTAGCCCCCGCTTCGCCTTGACCGTTTGCGAGTTTGGGGCGGGCTGAGGGCGCCTACCCGCGGAAAGGCCCTCCTGGCCGAACGCCGTCGGAAGGGGCGGCGTCGCTGGCGTGCGACACGCTGACCCCGACATGATCGGCACCCGCATGCCATCGATGCCGTCGACGGGGATGGGACGTCCACTGGAGGACGTTCGCTTCGTGCGCGACGAGCTCGCCAACGTGGCCTGGGCCGTCGAGCAGCGTGTCGAGTCGCGGGCCGGCAACCCGGTCGATGTCGCCGCCCGACGGCGGGACGCCCTTGCCGATGCGCCACCGGTCGATCAGGACGCCTGGCGTTTCACGCTTTCGACCCCAGTGCTCGGAAACTGGGTGCCGCTCGTGCCGGTGCGCATCGTCGACGACCCGGCGAACCCGTCTACAACAGGCCAGATCATGTTCCAGCGCGGCCGTGTCGCTGTCCCCGGAGGGCCCGGCCCGTCGCGCGGCGCGCTTGGGGAGATCCTCGTTCCGGACCGGCGCCTGTTGATCCACGAAGAAGAGATCCCGAGCGCAGGCCTTCGCGTCGTCCGCCGCTACCAATCGGCCCGCGACACCGCCGGCAGGCTGCACACCTGGGTCGGCCGGAGAAAGGGCCCCGGCCGAGGGGAGGGCCACAGCGGGCTCGAGTTCGACGTGCTCGATCGCGCCGACCAAGAACCACGGAGCTCTCCACCCGCAAAGACCGCCCAGCCGTTGTCCGTCGGCCGATGCTGTACTGGCCCGTAATTGGCCCAAACTAGCCCGACAGGCTCGTTTGAGCGGCTAGTTTGTTCTTCATGGAGCTGGACCGGTTGGTGACCGAGATGCGATCGCGAGGCGGCGAGTTGCCGGGCGTCGAGGTCAAGTCGGCTGCCGGTGGTCTGCCCGATTCGATCACTGAGACGATGAGCGCGTTCGCCAACCTTCCAGGCGGCGGTCTGATTGTGCTCGGCCTCGACGAGGCCGCCGGCTTCGAGCCGGTTCGGTTGAAGAATGCGGCGGCACTCGCTGCGGGAGTAACCAGCAGGGCACGGCAGGCGTTTCAGCCGGAGGTGCACGTCGACGTCGACGTGCAATCGTTCGAGGGTGGAGAAGTCGTGGTAGCCCGAGTGCGCGAGCTGACGACTTCGGCCAAGCCGTGCTTCGTGAAGCGCAGCGGTCAGGCGTATCTCCGTTTCGCCGACGGCGACTACGCGTTGTCGCAGCTCGAGATCGAGGCCTTCCTCTCGAATCGATCGCGCCCACGTTGCGACGAGGGTGCAGTTGATGGCGCGACCACAGCTGACTTCGAGGCCGACCGAGTCAGCGACTTCCTCGCCACGGCGCGCTCATCGGATCGTCGGTTGGCCCGCATCAGCGATGATGCCGAGCTGTTGCGGCGCACTGGTGTCGTCGTCAACACCGGTGAGCCGACCGTCGCCGGACTGATTGCGCTCGGGGAATACCCTCAGCAGTTCCTCCCTCACTACGCGATTCGCATCGCATCGCTGCCGGACACGTCGAACACCTCCGTTCGTGCACTTGACGAGGCGACCCTCACCGGCCCGATCGCAGCGATGCTCGACGATGCCGTGGCCTGGACTGCGCGCAACAGCCGTCGGCGACTTGTCACTGACCCTGCGAGCGGCCACGTCCGCGAGTTCCTCGACCCACCCGCCGTCGCCGTTCGAGAACTGATCTCCAACGCGCTCGTACACCGGGACCTCGCCGAATGGTCGACGTCGCGCTCGATCG
The DNA here is from genome assembly GCA_043775605.1 of Myxococcales bacterium. GTDB lineage: Bacteria > Myxococcota_A > Polyangia > Haliangiales > Haliangiaceae > UBA2376. The sequence goes on along the minus strand of JAYVSF010000254.1, from coordinate 934 downwards.
AATGCCGCCTCACCCCAGACGCGTTCCGGTTGACAAACCCCGGCGGACTCTACGGCGTCACCGCAGATCGGCTCGGAATCCACCCGTTGACGTCTGCTCGCAACCGACGGCTCGTCGACATCTGCAAGTTCATCCGGACCACCGACGGCAACGTCATCGAGGCGCTCGCCAGCGGCATCCCCGCAGCCCTCGCTGCAGTGCGAGACGCCGGCATGCCCGACCTCGACTTCTACGACCAGGGCATCACCTTCACCGTCACGATCCGACGGCAGTCGGCCCAGCGACCAGCCTCACCGACCGGACCGTCGCGCCGCATCGGAACTGAACAATCCGAACTGCTCAAAATGTTGACGACCCCGAAGACAGTCGGTGAGCTCGCCGAGCAGCTGGCGATCTCCGTCAACGCGGTCCGCAAACGACTCACGCCGTTGCGCTCGGCCGGCCTCGTGACCCAACACGGTGGGCCAGGACGGCGCACCACCTACGAGCGATCTCCATGAGTCGACAACGACAGTCGCTCGTCGCGGCGGCGTCCAATTGCGCTCTCCAACAGGAGGGCAAGCGTGGCCGGCAGCTACGGCAGTTCCACTGCGAGGTCACTCCTCGTGGCGACTTCTGTGCGTAGCCGTTCGGGAGAGAGGGTCGTGGGTCGTTCGACGAGGAGCCGCCGCGCCGGCCCCGCTCGCGGATCGGTCGCTGACGTGCCGAGGGGTTCGGTGCTGGTCACACTCCAACGTTGGCGGTAGTCCGCAATGGCATGGAGTTGAGCGACGGCTTCGGGTTCTAGATCGGTGGCCCATTGGGGCGCGAGCCCGCCGATTGCGATTGGCAGCCACGGCTCATTCGCTGCAACGGCCGCAGCGAGCGCGCCTCCCGGTTCGGGTGCGAGGTTGTCGAGGATGGCGGCTGTGTCGGGGCCCCACAGTTGGTGGAT
>JAYVSF010000253.1:0-2725 GCA_043775605.1 Myxococcales bacterium | reverse complement strand
CCGCACGCCGCGACGGAGAGGACCAGCGTGGCAGCAGCGAGTCGACGCATGGGAACATCTGTCTGCAATGAGGGGTCCAGCGGCTAACCCGCCGGTCCGATTGAACGGCGAAACCGGCGCCACGACGGTACTGCCCTTTCACGCCGACTCCGCGCCAACAACGTTGGCCCCACCGGGACCTACCTCGGGAACGAGGTTCCCTCGGCCGCGAGCTCGAGCCTCTGCGCCGATCCGGAGGCTGCATAGACGACCACGGTCCGCACGGTCGGGAACCGCAGGGCGATGACCAGCTCCTTGCGCGCGTCCCCATCGAGATCGACGACGCCGAGCACGTCGAGCACCACCACCGACTTCTGATCGACCGGCTTGCCTGGCTCCGGCGGTCGCACGAGCTTGATGTTGAACAGCTTGAACGTCGGCTTGCACGCGGCGCCCGCTGTCGGTGCCGCCGACCACTCCTGCGCCGGTCCGCGGACGCTGTCGAGCAGGCTCGCGAGCGGGAACGATTCGATCACGCCGTCGCCGTCGACATCGAGGGCGATCGCATCTCCCGACAGGCACGCGCCTCCAGGCGCGAGGACCGGCGTCGACGGTGGATCGTCGGGGCGTGTCAGCTCGCCCACCGCGAGGCCACAGCCGTCGGTGGCGCCGACACACCCAGGATCCTCGATTCGCTGGCCGCCACCCGCATCGGCGGTACACGGCGACGCCCCGACGTAGGTCCCGGCAGCCACCTGCTGCGGCGTGCCGATGTCGGCCACGCCGAGGGTCTCGAACGCGCCGGCCGGCTTGCCATCGGTCCCGAACACCACCCACCGAGGAACACTTCCGCGCTCGACGACCTCCGAGACCTCGGTCGGTGCATCGGTCCACTGCATCGTCCGCATCATCAGCGGGATCACCGCCGGGCGTCCCGCTGCCCCTTGCGGACACATCTCGCCGACCATCACCTGGCGGCCATTGGTCACCGGGCGGCGCAGGGGCTCGAGCTTGCCGACCGGGCCCGGTTCGGGGGGCGGCGCAGGCGGCCGGAGCGCCGGGCAGCCCGCCTGCGCGATCAGCAGCGCGAGCCAGGCAACGCGTTGCTGCGCGGAGCGGTCAGTAGGCATCGACATGAACCATAACCTCTGGAATCTAGACGCGCGATCTTGGTTGCCTCGGGGATGACTTCGTTGCCCCGCGCGTTTGACCCGGCCGGAATGGCCTGTCTATAGTCCGCCGCCTGAGGGCGGTCATTTGACCCCCAAAACCTGCGCAATTCCCATGTCTTACAAAAACATCTCGCGCCTCATCGTCGGCGTTCTCCTGGTGACGACCGCCGTGGCCGAGGCGCAGATCTCCCCCGGTGGCGGCATGGGACCTGGCATGGGCCAGTCGCCCGCCGGCGACGAAAAGAAAGAGGGGGTCGCCGAGGCGGCCCCCAAGACCGCTGGCCTATTGCCCACGACGCCCGCGTTGCCGGCGCCCAAGGGCCGCAGGAAGCGCTGGAAGCTGTTCGAGATCGACGTCTACTTCCGCCTTCGCACCGACTGGTTCAAGAACTTCAACCTCGGGTTCTACGATCGCGCCCAGGACGGCACTGACCTCGGCGGCGCGCCCTACCCGCGCGCCCTCGGTTGCTACTCGGACAACCTCGATCACCCGTGCGGCAATCTTTCGGGCGCGAACATGCGGCTGCGACTCGAGCCCACGATCAACCTCGACGAGGGCACGTCGGTTCATGTCCAGGCCGACGTGCTCGACAACCTGGTCCTCGGCTCGACGCCCACCGGCACCGATCTCTCTGGCATCTACAGCTCGACCAACCTCCCGCCACTCGGCGCGTTCGGTAACACGCAGGCTCCGCCCACCGCCGGCGTGAACAGCAATCGCGATGCGATCGCGATCAAGCGCGCGTGGGCCGAGGTCGCGGTGCCGCTCGGCATCCTCAAGTTCGGCCGCCAGCCCAATCACTGGGGCATGGGCATGTTCTACAACGGCGGAGGTCTCGACCCGATCAGCGGGACGTACGACCTCGATGCCGACTACGGCGACACCGTCGATCGCGTCAGCTTCTCGGCGCTGATCCCGGGCACCAACCTGCGCGCGATGCTCGCCGCCGACTGGGGCCTCACCCGCCTGACCTCGAACCAGACCGGGCAGAACACCGGCCACGAAGGTCACCCATTCGATCTCGACGACAGCGATGACGAGGATGGCTGGGTCGGTGTGATCTCGAAGATGGATTCGCCGCAGGAGTTCAAGGACACCGTCGACCGCGGAGACCTCGCGCTCAACTACGGCGTGTACTTCGAGTACAAGACCCAGGGCTGGGACGACAACCTCCGCGACTTCAAGATCGGTGGCTCCCTCGATCCGATCGATGGCTACGTGCCGCGCAGCATGAAGACGTACACGCCGGACCTGTGGGGCAAGCTCGGCTACGGCCGCTGGCAGATCGAGGGCGAGTTCGTCGCCCAGCTCGGCAAGGTCTCGCGCCTCGACGATCTCGGGAAACCGTCGAGCGTCGACATCCGCAAGTACGGCGCCACCGCGCGGGCCGGCTGGAAGGGTCTCGAGGGCAAGCTCCGCCTCGGTATCGAGGGCGGCGCCGCCTCCGGCGATCAGTGGGACAACACTCCGCAGGGCAACACGAACATCGCGTTCGCGAACCTGCTCGGCACCTGCCCTGCGGCCAACCCCGGTTGCCCGCAGGACTCCAAGCTGACGCAGTTCATCTTCAACC
>JAYVSF010000252.1:0-4383 GCA_043775605.1 Myxococcales bacterium | reverse complement strand
CTCGTGCGAAAGGGGGGACTCGAACCCCCACGGAGTTACCCACTGGAACCTGAATCCAGCGCGTCTACCAATTCCGCCACTTTCGCGAGGGCCGTGATTATATAGGCCTGTTCACGCCCGTCAAGACTCTGGGCGCCCGTTTCCGCCGAGCTTGTTCGCCGCGATCGGGTCGCCACGATCCCACCGGCTCCTGGCCCTGCCCCACTCCTTTACTCGCCGCCGCGACCCGACATACCATCGTACGGCCGCGGAATCAGCATGGCCAAGCTCATCGTCATCTCGGGGGACGAGCGCCAGGAGTTCGAGCTCGCCCCCTTCAACACGCTCGGCCGGCATCCCGACAACACGATCCAGATCCTGGATCGCATCATCTCCAAGGAGCACGCGCACATCCAGCGCTCCGGGGACGGTCGCTTCCTGCTGCGCGACCTGCGGTCGTTGAACGGCACGTTCATCCGCGGCGAGCGGGTCGGCGAGCACTACCTCACCGACGGCGACGAGATGATGATGGGGTCGACCCGTATCCTGTTCGTCGACCGCCCGGTCCAGGAGCCGCTGCACCGGGTCACGATCGCGCCCGGCCTGACCGAGAGCCACATCCGCCAGCGGATCCAGGCCCAGACCGGCGACTTCATGCCCGAGCGCACGCTCACCGACGAGAAGGTGCTGCGCCGCGACTACGAGCGCCTGCGCATCGGCCACGAGTTGGCCCGCGCGGTCGGCTCCGAGCTCGACCTCGAGAAGCTGCTGCCGAAGATCCTCGACAAGGCCTTCGAGTTGGTCGGCGCCGACCGCGGCGCGATCCTGCTGTCCGACGACAAGGGCGAGCTCATCCCGCGCTACGTCAAGACCCGCGACGGCAAGGGCGACACCAACATCGTGCTGTCGCGGACCGTGATGGCCGAGGTCGTCACCAACCGCGCCGCGGTGCTGTCGTCGGACGCGACCATGGACTCCCGGTTCTCGGGGGCCCACTCGATCATCATGCAGGGCATCCGCTCGACGATGACCCTGCCGCTGATCCACGGCGCCGACCTGCTCGGCCTGATGCACCTCGACTCGCTGTTCACCTCGAACGCGTTCACCGAGAAGGACCTGCAGATCTGCACCGGCATGGCGTCGCAGGCCGCGATCGCGATCCAGAACGCCCGCCTGGCCAGCCGCATCGAGAAGGAGGCCCAGACCCGCGCCCAGATCTCGCGGCTGATCCCTCCGTCGGTGGTCGAGCAGGTCGTCAAGGGCACGCTCGTGATCGAGAAGGGCGGCCGCCTCAACGAGATCACGATGCTGTTCTCGGACATCCGCGGCTTCACGACGATGTCCGACGGCCGGCCCCCCGAGGAGGTCGTCAACACCCTGAATGAGTACTTCGAGGTGATGGTCGACGTCCTGTTCCAGTTCCAGGGCACGCTCGACAAGTTCGTCGGCGACGAGATCATCGGCCTGTTCGGCGCGCCCATCCCGATCGACGACGGCCCGTTCAAGGCCGTGGCCTGCGCGGTGTCGATGCTCGAGGGCCTCGCGGAGTTCAACCGCACCCGCGCGGCCGAGAACCAGCCGGCGATCCGGATCGGCATCGGCATCAACACCGGCGACGTCATCACCGGCGCCATCGGCTCGACCCGCGCGCTGCAGTACACCGCGATCGGCGACGCCATGAACGTGGCCTCACGCCTGGTCAACCTCGCCGCCGCCGGCGAGATCATCATCTCCGAGGACACCTTCCGGAAGGTCGCTGGCCGGGTCGACGCCATCGCCCTGCCCCCTGTGAAGGTCAAGGGCAAGGCCGAGGAGCTCAAGGTCTTCCGCGTCACCGGCATCCGCCACCCGGCCGCCATCAGCGCCGAGTGGGCCGGCCCGACCCGCGCCTGATCTACCCGATGACCACGCCCATCTGGGCGCGGACGGCGAAGTACTCCTCGCTGATGGAGTAGAGGACGAGGTCCTTGATCTTGTCCTTGGCCTGGGGACCGCCGACCGTGACCGGCTCGGCCGAGACCATGCGGGCCGCGACCTCGAGGTCGCCGCAGACCACGAACCCGATCCGGTGCGACATGCCGTCGACCGCGTGGCCCCACTTCGCCAGATCGACCTGGGGCGCCGCCGCGATGAAGCGGTTGACCACCATGCCGAGCTGCTCGAACGCCGCCGGCTGCAGCCGCTTCTGGATCTCCGGCATGTACTGCGCGACCAGCGGCGCCACGTCGGCGCCGATCGGGAAGTCGCGCCGGACCAGCGAGATCGCCGATAGCAGCGCGACCTTGAGCTCGGTGTTCGTCTGCAGCAGCAGCTTCAGGTAGTACTCCGGCCGCATGAAAACCAGCCGGCGCGCCGACTGGAACGCGACCTCGCGCTCGGTCTTGCCCTGCAAGAGATTTTGCCGGACCACGAAGGCCGGGCACAGCTCGGCCTTGTCGATGAAGTTGGCGAGCTGGATGTCGGCCGGCTTGCCGTCCTCGATCAGGAAGACCTCGGGCACGGTCACGCCGAGCACCTGGGCCACGTAGTAGAACAGCTTCGAGAACATCAGCTGGTCGGTGGCCAGCTGGCGCTTGTCCTTGCGCTTGATGCCGAGGTCCTTGTGCGGGTAGGCCTTGAACGCGGCCACGCCACTCCACACCGCCCCGAAGATCGCGCTGATGTAGCGGTTCTCGTCGGGGTGGATGAGCTTCTGCCACGACTCGGCCGACATCACGCTCTTGGCCTTGACCAGCCCGCGCGGCTTGTACTGCTCGTAGAACTGCAACTGCTCGGGGTCGGCCTTCTTGAGGAAGGCCAGGGTCGCGCACATGCACCAGGTCTTGTCGTATTGGTGGGCGTCCTTGTAGATGCCGTACAGCGCCTTGTACGAGTCGTACTTGAACGGCTCGTCGCGCAGCATCTTCATGTGGATCGCGATCGCCTTGTCGGCGTAGTCGGTCCCGGCCCGGACGTACAGCTCGGCCAGGATCTCGGCCCGATCCTTGTTGGCGGCGTCGAGGCCCTGCGCGGTCTCGAACGCCAGGATCGCGCTCTGGAAGTGGCCGAGCCGCGACCGGTAGATCTCACCGAGCGCGTGCAGCAGCTGCACCTTCAGGTTCTGGAACATCGAGTCGGGGCCCGGGTCCTCGCCCGGCAGCCGCTTGACCATGTGCCGGTAGGCCCGCTCCTGGGCCTTCCAGTCCTTCTTCGCGGTCAACAGCTTGTCGATGTACTCGAACGACTTGAGGGCGCGCGGCAAGGCCTCCTTGTTGAGCCGGTGGGGCTCGGCGAAGAAGCTGTCGAGCGACTTGGTGTAGAACTCGATCGCCTCGTCGACGCCCTTGAGCTCGTCGCGGGTGATCGTGCCGGCCGCCAGGTAGTACTGGCCCTTGCGCACCGGGTTGGCCTCGAGCTCGATGAAGCGCTCGATGGTCTCGACCACCTTCCGCCACTGCTTGCCGTCCTGGTACAGCTCGAGCAGCTTCTGCAGCAGGCCGTGGTCGTCACGGGCGAGCTCGGTGGCCTCGACGTAGGCGCCGATCGCCTTCGGCGAGTTCTTGAGCTGCTGCTGGTAGATCGTGCCGATCTGATCGAGCAGCACGACCTTGTCCTTGGCCGACGCCGTGGCCATCAGCCCGCGCTTGGCCTGGATCACGGCCTCCCAGTCGCCCTGCTGGGTCTGGAGATCGATCACCGCCTCGAGCGTGGCCCGGTGGGTCGGATCGATCTCCAGCGCCTTCTCGAACATGTTGAGCGCCTTCTTGCGCTCGTTCAGCTGCTGCCGAACCATGCCGAGCCGGTGGTAGATGCGGACCACCTCGGGCTCGGGCTGGCTGTCGCGGTGCTGGACCAGGATGGTCTGGTAGATCTTCCCGGCCCCGTCCCAGTCCTGCATCTTGAACAGCAGGTCGGCACGCCCGGTCAGCGTCGGCAGGTAGGTCGAGTCGATGTCGTAGGCGGCCTTGTAGTAGCCGAGCGCGCGCTGGAAGTCGCCGAGCTCATCCGCCGTCTTCGCCGCGCGGTAGTAGAGCTCGTTAAGCTCCTTCGGATCCGCGTGGAGTTGGCCGACCTTGCGGGCCAGCATGTCGATCACTGGGGACAGCTCGGTCCACTGCTGGTCGTTGAAGTAGAGCTCGGCGAGCGGCCGGCCTGCTTCGACGTGCTCGGGATCGAGCGAGATGACCGCTGCGTACAGCGCCTTCGCCTGGTCGTCCTGGCGAAGCTTGTACGAGTAGATGTTCGCGGCCTCGAACAAGAGGCGAACCTTGTCGATCGCGACGGCCGTGTAGCTCTCCGCACGCACCATCATCTGGGCGGCCTTGAGCCAGTCGCCGCGATCCGAGTACTGCTTCGTGAGCGCTTCCATCGTCGGCACGTGGGCCGGGTCGATGGCGAGAGCCCGGAGGAGGTTGGCCTCCGCCG
>JAYVSF010000251.1:0-4877 GCA_043775605.1 Myxococcales bacterium | reverse complement strand
AGCGAGCCCGCATCGATCGCGAGACCGGCCTGCGGTCCAGGCCTGGCGCTGGTGGCGGGGTCGACCTGTGGTTCGTCGACGGCACGGCGCCCGCGGAATCCGCCGACGAGCCGGCGCCGGCAGGCGTCGATATCGCTCGCACCGCGCGCGAGTTCTAGGCGTCGAGCGCAGCTCGGGCGGGGTTACGACCGTTCGCGCGCCAGCAACCGCTCGACGTTGCCGCCCAGCACACGATCGATCGCGCCGCTCGCCACCGGCAATCGCTCGACCCAGCCGCGGATCGCGCCGTAGTCGTAGCCGCCGCCGTCATCGTGAAAGCCGTACGGCGCGTCGGTGCCGTACAGCACCCGCTCGGGCCCGACCGCCGCCACCGCGTCGCGCACCAGCGCCTCGTCGAGGTACGGGCTCGAGACGTCGAGCCACAGCCGGCGATCGTCGCGGACCCTGCCCCACATCCGGTCGTAGTGCGGCATGCCGCCGTGGGCGAAGATCAGCCGCAGCCGCGGGCAGGCGTCGGCCAGCACCCGCCACCGCCCGCGCTCGCCGAAGCCGAGGTGGATCAGGATCGGCAGGCCCAGCTCCTCGCAGCGCCCCGCGATCGGCAGCGCGTCGGTGATCGGCCAGCCGTGCCAGTGCGGGTGGAGCTTGACCCCGACGAAGCCGGGCAGGTGGCGCCAGCGCTCGAGCTCGGTCAGCCCGACCCCGGCCCGCGGGTTGAGGAAGATCCAGCCCAGGAACCGGTCGGGGTGGGCGGCCAGCGCCGCCGCCACCGTCGCGTTGTCGGGTCGCGGGTAGATGGCGTGGACCTGGCCGCCCAGGCGCAGGTCGCCCTCGTCGGTGATCACCGCGGCGTTGATGGCCCGCGCCACCGGGTGGCACGGCGACCGCAACAACCGGCGGATGACCGTCAGCAGCCGGGCCGGGGTCTCCGGCAGGGGGTCGTTCATGCTCGGGATCAGCACGACTTGATCGATGCGGTGGGCGTCGAGCTGGCGGATCATCGCCGGCAGGTCGAGCATCCGCGGCTCGAGGTGGGCGTGGGCATCGACGACCGCCACGGCTCGACGGTACACCCGGAACCTCGCTTGCATGGCCTGGACCCACGGGCCGAGCCAGTCGAAGGCTCGCGCCGGCGTTGACCATCGCCGCGGACCAAAGGCAGACTCGTCTCCATGGCACGCCTGTATCGGGTCGACACCGGTGACACCCTCGGCACGATCACCGACGCGCAGGTCAAGTTCCTGGTCGACATGCTCGAAGAAGAGGACTCCGAGGATCAGGAGTACTTCATCGACCAGGACACGCTCGAGCTGTTCTCCGACAACAACTGCGACCCCGAGCTCCTGGCCATGCTCGAGGGCGCGCTCGAGGACGGCGAGGACGGGGTCGACATCGGCTGGGAGTAGCCCGGGAAGTAGCCCGGGGGGGGGCGCTGGATCGCACCCGAGGCTCCGAGCGCTCTTGGGTGGCAAAAGCCGTCGGATCTCGGCTACGCTGCGGCCAGCGTCACGTGTCCCGGGGATAGCCCTCGCCCGTACGGGAGAGCCTCGGGATCCGGCCGGCGCGGGAGAGATTAGCCCATGCGCTCACGTGTCCTCGCTGTCACCGTCACCTTCGGCCTCGCCTCGCTGGTCCTCGCCGCCTGCGGTGGTGATCCCGTCGTCCCGGTCGACGCCACGCCCGACGCCGACCAGACCGACGCGCTCGACCTGGTGCCACCCGACACCATGATCACGATGGCGCCAGCGCTGCTCACCAACGTGCCGACGTCGCGGTTCGAGTTCAGCTCCAGCGAGCCGGGCTCGTTCAAGTGCCGGCTCGACGGCGGCGTGATCTCGACCTGCACCTCGCCGACCATGCTCGCGGCCTTGACCGACGGTACCCACGCCTTCGAGATCACGGCGGTCGACACCTCGAACAACGAGGATCCGACGCCCGCGATCCACAACTGGCGCATCGACACGGCGCCGCCCGAGACCGAGATCCTCGACTCGCCGCCGAACCCCGACAACAGCACGACGGCCCGGATCACGTTCGACGCGCCGGGTGACGCCGACGCGACCTTCGAGTGCGGCCTCGACGGCGCCCTGCTGACGACCTGCACCTCGCCGTACACCGCCAACACCCTGGCCGACGGCAACCACATCTTCCGGGTCCGCGCCAAGGACGCCGCCGGCAACTTCGACCAGAGCGCCGCCGCGGTCAACTGGCTGATCGACAGCACCAGCCCCGACACCGTGATCGATGACGGCCCGTCGGGCATCGTCGCGCCCCGCACCGCCACGTTCACGTTCTCGTCGCCGGGCGCCGGCGTCGGCGCGACCTACACCTGCCATCTCGACGCAGCCCCGTTTGGCCCCTGCGTCTCGCCCCGCACCTTCGTCGCCCTCATCGACGGCCCCCACGCCTTCGAGGTCCGGGTCACCGACGCCCTCGGCAACTCCGACCCGACGCCGGCTCGCCGGACCTGGACCGTCGACGCCACCGGCCCGGCCACCAGCATCACGGTCCGCCCCGACAACCCGTCGGCGGTGCTGTCCCCGGCCTTCCAGTTCTCGGCCAACGAGCCGGCGACCTTCGAATGCCAGATCGACGGCCAGGTCCCGTACGCCGCCTGCGTGTCGCCGTACACCGCGCCGATCCTGCCGGGCGGCCCGCGGTTCTTCCGCATCCGCGGCACCGACGCCGTCGGCAACCGCGGCGCCGAGGCCACCTACGAGTGGGTCATCGACGCCGGCGGCCCGACCATCGTGATCACCGCCGGCCCCAACGGCCCGGTGGCGTCGACCACCGCCACCTTCAACTGGAACTCGACCGAGCCGGCCACGTTCTGCTACCGCTTCACCGGCGCCGCCGCCGACATCTGCACGATGGTGCTGGCCGGTTCCGGCACGGTCACCCGCGCCGCGCTCGAGCAGGGCCCGCAGACCTTCACCGTCACCGGCACCGACGCGCTCGGCAACGTGGGCCCGGCCAACATCCGCAACTTCACCGTCGACACCATCGGGCCGCCGGTGATGATCACCGTCGGGCCGATGAACACGGTCGGCAGCATCAGCAACGTCTTCACCTTCACCAGCACCGAGCTGTCGACGTTCTGCTACAAGGTCGACGCGCTCGGCGAGGTGTGCACCTCCAGCCCGACCCTCACGACCACGGCGACGATCAACACCAACGACGGCGCCCACAGCCTCGACGTGGTCGCCCGCGACGCGCTCACCAACCGGACCGCGATGCCGGCCAACCGGACCTGGACGGTCGACACCGTCCGCCCGACCACCACCATCGTCGCCGGCCCGGTCCAGGGCTCGACCCTCAACAGCGGCGACGCCACGCTGATGCTGGCCTCGTCCGAGGCGGCCACGATCTGCTGGCGCATCGGCGCCGGCGCCGAGACCTGCTCGGCCGCGGGCGCGGTGTCGCTCGACGCCGTGCTGGCCGCGGTGCCCGACGGCGTCATCGTCTTCACCGCCCGCTCGTCGGACGCGATCGGCTTCGGCCCGACCGTGACCCGGCGGTGGACGATCGACACCGCCCGCCCGACCGTGGTGCTGACCGGCGGACCGGCCCAGGGCTCGACCGTCGGCCTGGCCGAGGCCACGTTCACCGCGACCGCGTCCGAGGCCGCGACCATCTGCTGGCAGTTCAACGCCGCCGCGCAGCAGTGCTCGGCCAGTGGCCTGGTCACCTTCAGCCCGGCCGCCGCCAACCTGCCCCAGGGCGCCAACTCGATCACGGTCTTCGCCCGCGACGCGATCGGCGACGGCCCGATGGTCAGCCGGATGTGGACCATCGACACGATCCGCCCGACGGTCTCGATCAGCGCCGGCCCGGCCGCCGGGTCGACCAGCGGCAACTCCGTCACCACGTTCACCGTCGGCTCGACCGAGGCGTCGACCATCTGCTGGCGCTTCAACGCTGGCGCCGAGGCTTGCTCGGCCAATGGCGTCGTGTCGGTCGACGCGATGTCGGCCGTGCTGCCCGACGGTGGCAGCCTGTTCACGGTCTCCGCTCGTGACACCATCGGCAACGGCGCCGTGGTGTCGCGCAGCTGGAACATCGACTCGGTCCGCCCGACGGTGACCATCAGCGCCGGCCCGGCCGAGGGCGCGACCCTGAGCCAGACCAACGCCTCGTTCACGCTGGGCACCTCCGAGCGCTCGACGATCTGCTGGACGTTCAACGGCGGCGCTCCGGTGTGCACCGCCGCCGGTCAGACCGACGCGATCGCCAGCGCGGTCGGCCTGGCCCAGGGCCCGGCGACGTTCTCGGTGACCGCCGCCGACGCGGTCGGGCCCGGGGTCGCCAGCGTCCGCAACTGGACCATCGACACCGTGCGCCCGACCGTGACCATCACCGCCGGGCCCAACGAGGGCGAGCGGGTCAACTCCGCCGACGTCACGGTGTCGGTCTCGTCGTCGGAGGCCGCGACCATCTGCGCGCGCGTCGACGGCACGGCCGAGACCTGCAGCGCGGCCGGCGCGGGGTCGAAGGACTTCATGCTGGTCGGCCTGGCCCAGGGCCAGCACGCCGTCGCCGTCTATGCCCGCGACGCGGTCGCGGCCGGCGTCACCCTCACCCGCAGCTTCATCGTCGACACCATCCGGCCGACCGTGACCATCACCGCCGGCCCGGCCCAGGGCTCGGGCCTCAACGCGACCACCGCCACCTTCTCCGTCAGCTCGTCCGAGTCGTCGACGATCTGCTGGAAGTTCAACGGCGGCGCCGAGAGCTGCACGGCCGCCGGCCAGGTCGGCGCGTCCCCGTCGCAGGCCGGCCTGCCTCAGGGCCTGACCACCTTCGACGTCTACGCCAAGGACGCCACCTCGCCCGTGTTCGGCGCCACCACCACCCGCACGTTCACGGTCGACACCGTC
>JAYVSF010000250.1:0-3024 GCA_043775605.1 Myxococcales bacterium | reverse complement strand
GGCGGGGGCGGCTACGGCGGTCCTCCGGCGGGCGGCGGCGCGGGCGGCGGCGGCTACGGCGGTCCTCCGGCCGGCGGCGGCGGTGGCTACGGCGGCGGCGGTGCCCCCGGCGGTGCCCCCGGCGGTGCCCCGCGTCCCTACGGCGGTGGCGGTGGCGGTTTCGGCCCGCCGCGTCCCCCGGGTGGTGGGCCAGCGTCGGATCCCAAGCGCGGCACCGGCCGCAAGGATCGCGATCGCCCGGGTGGCCCGCCGATCGACGATCGCGGTGGTGGCAAAAAGGGTGGCGGTCGGCGTCGCAACGACGACGACTACTAGGAACCTGCGGCTGGCATCGGCCGGGCCGGGCCGTTGACGGTGAGGTCGCCGGCCGCCATATTGCGCGCGTGGCTCATGCCGTCCGCTTCGTCGTGCCCGACGCCGACGATGGCGTGCGCCTGGACCAGGCGCTCGCCAAGCACGTGCCCGGGCTGTCGCGCCGTCGGGCCCGGGTCCTGATCGATCTCGGCGGCGTGTTCGTCGGGCGCGATCGGGTCAAGGTCGCGGGCCGGCCGGTCCGCGCCGGCCAGTCCATCCTCGCCAACTTCGGCGGCGCGCTCGAGCGCACGGTCGGCACTGGCGCGGCGGCCCGGGCCCGGACCGACGCCGAGCTGCCGCCGTATCGCGTGGTCCACGAGGACGAACACCTGATCGTCGTCGACAAGCCCGCCGGCCTGGTCACCGCGCCGACCCCCGAGAGCGATCGCGGCAACCTGCTCCACCAGCTCATCAGCCGCGATCAGGGTCCGGTGTTCCTGGTCCACCGCATCGACCTGCCGACCAGCGGCCTCCTGGTCTTCGCCCGCACGCCGCTCGCCAACCGCGTGCTCGGCCAGCGCTTCGCGGTCCACGACATCGAGCGCGAGTACCTGGCGGTGGTGGCCGGCGACCTGCCGGCGGAGATCACCACGATCGATCGGCCGCTGCGCGGTCAGCGCGCGGTCACCCACATCGTCGGCCGCGAGTCGGTGGCCGGGGGCGCGGCGACCGTCCTGACCGTGCGGCTCGAGACCGGGCGCAGCCACCAGATCCGCCTGCACCTGACCGACCTCGGTCACCCGGTGCTCGGCGACGACACCCACGGCGCCGACGTCGCCCGCCGGTTCGAGCCGCGGCCGCCGCGTCTGGCCCTGCACGCGGCCTTGCTCGGCTTCCGCCACCCCGCCACCGACCTACCCGTGCGCTGGCAGAGCCCGCCGCCTCCGGAGCTCGCGGCCTGGCTCGATCAGCTCCGAGCGCGCGACCTGCTGGTGCCCGCCGCCCCGGTGTCGCCGTCACCGCCTGCTCCACTCACGCCGCCCGCGGACGTCCCATGATCGATCGCTTCGCCTTCGTCCGACTCAACCCCACCCACGCCACCAAGGTCGGCCGCGCCGACGCGCTGTCCCGGGTCCGCATCGCGCTCGCCGATCTGCCTGGCCTGATCCGCCTCTCGCTCGGCACGCCGTCCGACGACAGCGACAGCAAGTGGGACCTGTCGATCGTCGCCCGCTTCACCGATCTGGCGGCGCTGACCCAGGCGATGGCCACCGTCGGCTGGGCCGCGATCTTCGATCACATGCTGCCGGCCCGGGCCGTGGTCATCAAGGCCTGGACCTTCGACGTCGACGACGCCACCCCGTCCCCCCTGCGCTGACGCGGGGACCGACCGACCATGCGCTCGTACCTCGATCTCCTGCGCCAGGTGCTGACCGACGGCGAGCCTCGGCCCGATCGCACCGGCACCGGCACCCTGTCGATCTTCGGCGCCCAGAGTCGGTACGACCTGCGCGAGGGCTTCCCGATCGTCACCACCAAGAAGGTCCTGTTCCCGGCGGTCGTGCGCGAGCTGCTGTGGTTCCTGCGCGGGTCGACCAACATCCACGACGACCTCACCCAGCACACGCCGATCTGGGACGCGTGGGCCGACGCGCGCGGCGACCTGGGGCCGATCTACGGCTGGCAGTGGCGCAACTGGGGCGCGCCGGCCGGGGCGCCGCTCGGCACCGGCATCGATCAGCTGCGCGAGGCGATCGACCTCATTCGCCGCGATCCGACGTCGCGCCGCATCCTCGTCAGCGCCTGGAACGTCGCCGATCTGCCGCGGATGAAGCTGCCGCCGTGCCACGCCTTTTTCCAGCTCTACGTCGCCGGCGACTGGCTCGATCTCCAGCTCTACCAGCGCTCGGCCGACCTCGCCCTCGGCGTGCCGTTCAACATCGCCAGCTACGCGCTCCTGCTGGCGATGCTGGCCCAGGAAACCGGCAAGCGGCCGCGCTACTTCATCCACACCCTCGGTGACGCCCACATCTACCAGAACCATCTCGACGGCGTGCGCGAGCAGCTCACCCGCACGCCGCTGCCGCTGCCCCGCCTCCGGCTCGCCGACAAGCCGCTGTTCGACCTCACCTTCGACGACGTCGCGCTCGACGGCTACCAGCACCACGCCTTCATCAAGTTCCCGGTCGCGGTCTAGCTTCCGGCTCTCGGCGTCAGCGACCGATCAGCCGCACCGCCCACGCCCGAAACGCCGCGAGCTCCTCGGGGTGGGGCGGATGGTGCGGCTCGTCCTGCTTGGGCCCGATCTCGTCGGCGAAGCGGGCCACGGCGCAGGCGAAGATGGCGTGCTTGATCGGATCGTCCTGCTTGGGCCCGATGGCCTCGATGAACCGGCGGGTGTGCTCGAGGATGGGCCGGAGCACCTCGGGCGGCGGCGGCGGCACGTGCGGGTCGTCCTGCTTGGGCCCGATGGCCTCCAGGTAGGCCCAGAACGCGGTGCGCAGCGCGGGCGGCGGCGGCGACGGGTCGTCCTGCTTGGGCCCGATGGCCGCGAGGAACCGGATGGCGCCGTCGCGGACGCGGGCCACGGTCAGATCGTGATCGTGCTTGCGGTCCATGGTTCGTTCCTGGTTGGGGGACGACCTCGGGACGCACGCGGCGGCCGATGTTCGCGACGATCGCGCTGGTCAGGTGGCGGCGAGCCGCGTCGTGCCGCGCCAGCGCTCGATC
>JAYVSF010000249.1:0-4820 GCA_043775605.1 Myxococcales bacterium | reverse complement strand
GACCCGGTAGTCGCCGGCCGGGACCGCGGCCCCGCCGTCGAGCGTGAACGAGACGCTGCCGATGCCGTGGTAGAAGCGGATCGAGTCGGCCGGGACCGGCAGGTGGTTGTCGAAGATGGTGACGGTGATCGGGATGTCGGCGCCGTCGGCGATGCGGGTGAACTTGACGGTGCCGAGGTTGCCGTAGCAGCCGCTGGTCTCGATGTGGCCATCGGCCTTGAGGATGTCGGCGCGCACGGTCAGGGTCTTGTCGTTGGGCAGGCGGCGCGGGACGATCAGGCGCGGGTTGCCGCTGGTCTCGAGGCAGCCCGAGCCGCCGGCGGCGACGGTGGTGCCGTTGCCGAGGTTGTCTTCGTCGCACGCGCAGGTGAACGAACCCGGCGTGTTGATGCACAGGCCGCCGGCGTTGTCGTCGACGCAGGTGTCGGTGTTGGCCGCGCACTCATTGATATCGACGCACACGCCGTTGAGGTCCTGGAAGCCGGCGGCGCAGCCGGCGCAGGTGTAGCCGCCCTGCGTGTTGGAGCACTGCTGGCCGGGGGCGCAGTGATCGGTGTGGGTCGCGCACTCGTCGATGTCGGTGCAGCCGGTGCCGCCGGCGGTGCCGTCGCCGCCGTAGCCCTGGCTGCAGCCGCAGGTGAAGTCTCCGGGGACGTTGGTGCAGGTGCCGATCGGCGGGTTGACGCAGTCATCGGTGTTGGCGACGCACTCGTTGACGTCGGTGCAGCCGGTGCCGGTGGTGGTGCCATCACCGACGTAGCCAGCGGTGCAGCCGCAGGCGAAGCCGCCGGCGCTGTTGGTGCAGGTGCCGCCGACGATCACGCAGTCGTCGGTGCCGAGCGCGCACTCGTCGACGTCGGAGCAGCCGGTGCCGCCGCTGGTGCCGTCGCCGACGTAGCCGGGGACGCAGCCACACGCGAAACCGCCGGCGGTGTTGGTGCAGGTGCCGCCGACGTTCACGCAGGTGTCGGTGCCGAGCGCGCACTCGTCGAGGTCGGCGCAGCCGGTGCCGGTGGTGGAGCCGTCGCCGACGAAGCCGGCCGCGCAGCCGCAGGCGAATCCGCCCGAGGTGTTGGCGCAGGTGCCGCCGCCGGCCGGATCGACGCAGGAGTCGGCGCCGGTGCCGCACTCGTCGACGTCGGTGCAGCCGGTGCCGACAGTGGTGCCGTCGCCGGCGAACCCGTCGGCGCAACCGCACGCGAAGCCGCCGGCGCTGTTGGTGCAGGTGCCGGTCGGACCGTCGGTGCAGCCGTCGGTGCCGGCCAGGCACTCGTCGACGTCGGTGCAGCCGGTGCCGGTCGAGGTGCCGTCGCCGACGAAGCCGGCGGCGCAGGTGCAGGCGAAGCCGCCGGCGGTGTTGGTGCAGCTGGCGATGGGGTCGACGCAGGTGTCGGTGCCCGTGGTGCACTCGTCGAAGTCGGTGCAGCCGGTGCCGGCCGCGGTGCCGTCGCCGACGTAGCCGGCCGCGCAGCCGCACGCGAAGCCGCCGGCGGTGTTGGTGCAGGTGCTGCCCGGCAGATCGGTGCACGTGTCGGTGCCGGCCGCGCACTCGTCGGTGTCGAGGCACCCGAGGCTGCCGCCGTCGTGATAGCCGGGGGCGCAACCACACGCGAAGCCGCCGGGGGTGTTGGTGCAGGTGCCGCCGGGCTCGGAGCAGTTGTCGGTGCCGGCGGTGCACTCGTTGATGTCGAGGCAGCCGGTGCCGTACAGGGTGCCGTCACCCTCGAAGCCGGGCGCGCATCCGCACGCGGTCGACTCGCCCGGTGTGCATGCCGCGTTGGCGGCGCACGTCGAGCAATCGATGGTGTCGTCGTCGTCGTTGCCGCTGTCGTCGCCGCAGCCCAGGAAGCCGAAGGCGAGCGCGGCGGACGCCAGCACAGAAAGGCGAGCATGGATGCTCATGGACAGTGACCCCCGGCGCTGATCTTAAGCTACTGCGCAGAAATCACGCACTACGATCATCGAGCGCACAGCCGATTCGCGCCACGCCAGCGGCCCGACCACCGGGCGGAGATCCCGTTTCACAGTGCTGGCCAGCCCGCCGTCGGTGTTCGTCGACGATTTTCACGAATTTCGCGTGTGGTCTACCAGCGCCGGCCGAGTGCGGCGCCGACCTGGACCACGGTGCCGCGGACCGGGACCTCGCCGGCCGCGGTGACGTGGAGCGACAGCTCGGGGATGACCTGCCAGCAGCGGGCGAAGGTGCGGGCGACGCTGGCGAAGCCGCCGAGCAGCAAGCCGGTGGCGTGACCGCCGCCGGCCGGCACGAACAGCCCGGCGGTCGCGATCGGGCCGACCGTGAACGCCCAGGCCGGCGACGTCCGTCGGGTCGCGAGCGCGGTCAGGCGCAGGTGGCCGTGGATCGCGTCGGTGGTGCCGGCGCCCGAGGTCGTGCGCTCGCCGCCCACCGCGACCGCGATCGCCCACTGCCAGCGACCGGTGGCGACCCGGCGCTGCAGCCCGAGCTCGACGCCGGGCACGTACAGCTTGAGGGTGGCGTCGGTGGCGCGGCCCAGGCCGTGGCGGAGCGCGACCTCGACGTGCCCGCCCGGGATCCGGGTCTCCTGCTCGCGGTCGGCGAACACGCCGACGTCGGCGGCGACGTCGACCTGCCAGCGCCCGCGGGGGATCGGCTCGGCGGTCCGGTAGGTGGTCAGCGAGCCGCAGCCGGTCGCGACCACCAGCACCACGGCCACGGAGCGCGAGTCAGGGCGCGGCATGGGCATCGAAGAAATCGAGGATGACCGAGCTGTCGACGTCGCGGTCGACCGGGCCCACCTCGTCGACGCCGAGATACTGGTAGCCGCCCGGCCAGGTGTGGCCGCCGCCGTCGAGCCGGTAGAGCTCGGTGGCCTGGGCGCAGCCGTCCCAGACCCGGTGGACCACCGTCACGCCGTCGGTCGGATCGCGATCGGGCACCGGGGTGTCGACGAAGGTCGCGGCGCAGCCGTTGCGGACCCGCCAGCCCTCTAGGGTCGCGGCCACCGACGTCTTCAGCGCGTCGACGCCGATGCAGGCGTGGGTGCCGCCGTCGAACTGCCAGCACGGATCGGCGGTGCCGTGGAGCTGCAGCACCGGCAGCGCGGGCGAGCAGGCACCGCCGGTGTCGGCGAACTGGTTGGCGCCCGAGACCGGCGCGATCGCGGCCAGCGCGGGCGTGAGCTGGCAGCCCAGCCGGTGGGCGAGGGCGCCGCCGTTGGAGATGCCGGTGGCGTAGCGGCGGTGCGGGTCGATCGGCAGCGCGCGCCCGACCTCGGCGAGCATGTCGCTGACATAAGCGAGGTCGTCGACGCCGGCCTGGCAGGCGGCGCCGCTGACGCAGTCCCAGCCGGGCGCGCCGCCGGCGTTCCAGGTCCGGATGCCGCGCAGGGGGCGGCCGCCGGTGCCGTCGGGGATGATCACGGCATAGCCGCGAGCCTCGGCCTGGGCCACCAGGCAGCGCGGGCTGGCGCGATCGCCGCCCGGGCAGGTGGTGCGGTCGGAACTGCCCCGGCTGGCGCCGCCGCCGTGGAACAGCACGATCACAGGCAGCGGCGCGGTGCCGTCCCAGCCGGGCGGGACGTGGAGATCGAACGCGCGGTCGAGCCAGCCGGGGGTCACGCACGCGAGATCGTCGCCGGCCGCCACGTCGAGGCCGGCACAGCGCTCGGCGCGGTCGAGGTTGCAGCCGGCGGCCAGGGCCAGCGCGGCGAGCGCGGCGGGCCGGCGACCGCGCGCGTGGGCCGAGGTCACCGGGCCGATCCCGGGGCGGTCGGCGGCGGGCGCGCGGCGGCTGCCGGGCCGGTGGCGGCGTCGACGATCCGGACGAAGCGCGCGCTGGCGAGATCGACGGGGCCGGTCAGATCCTCGTGCTCATCGGGGCCGCGCAGCCGGGCACGGTCGAAGCCGGCCGCGGTCAGGCCGGCCGCCGCGGACTCGACGTCAGGATAGTGGAAGTGGATGCGGCCGCGCACGAACACGCCGAGCAGGCCGGCGAACGTCCGCTCGGTGGTCCGGGTTGCGCTGCTGACGTGGAGGTCGGCCAGGTAGCGGCCGCGCGGGAAGCGGGCGAGGGCGGAGGCGAACCGGCGCCACATGCCGGTGACCGCGTCGAGCGGGAAGTAGTTGAGGAGGCCCTCGGTGATGATGGCGGTGCCGCGGGTCGGGTCGAGCGTGGCCGCGATGCCGGTCAGCGAGCGCGGGCCGTCGTCGGCGGTGGCGTCGATGTCGACCACCCGGTGGTGGGCCGAGCCCGACCCGGCCCCGGCCAGGACCTCGCGCTTGCGCGCCGCCATCGCCGGCAAGTCGGCCTCGACGTAGGTCAGACGGTCACCGTGGGTGGCGGCGAAGCGGTGGCCGCGCGGCGACAGGCCACAGGCGACCTCGATGACCTGGCCGATCTCGCCGGCGGCGATCGCCTGCTCGAGCAGCGCGTCGATCAGCCGGTGGCGCGCCAGCAGCATGCCGTCGAGGTTGGGCTGGCGGGCGGCGGCGAGCGCGCGGTTGGCCGGGATCAGCGCGCGGTAGAGCAGGCGGCCCGTCGACGTCGCGAACGCCGGATGCGAGAGCCCGTGCGCGAGCCAGGTGTAGCCGGTGTAGTGCGCCGTCGGGCTGATGCGTGCGGACCGACGAGCGGCGCGATCGTCGGGCTCGGAGGCTTCGGCCATGAGCCATCGTAGCCCCCGCAACCCGCAAGCTGCTCGGCTGGCGACGCCCACCTCAGAGGGTTGGCAGCAACAAGGTCGGAAATGTCATCCCACGCGCGACGACCAACCCTCGGCTCTGATTCCGTACAGATCGGGCCGGCACGCTGGTGCCGGGCCGATCGATCGATGACACAG
>JAYVSF010000248.1:0-8609 GCA_043775605.1 Myxococcales bacterium | reverse complement strand
TGGCGGCGCCGGTGATGAACTGCTGGACCACCGGATCAGCGGAGGCCCGCAGCTCGGCCGGGGTGCCGACCGCGTGGACCCGGCCCTGGTACAGGAACGCGATGCGATCGGCGATCGTGAAGATCGAGGTCAGGTCGTGGCTGACCACGATCGCGGTGACGCCGAGCGCGCGCGACAGCTCGAGGATCAGGCGATCGATGCGGCGGGCGTTGACCGGATCGAGGCCGGTGGTCGGCTCGTCGAACAGCACCACCTCGGGCGCCAGCGCCAGGGTCCGGGCGATCGCCGCGCGCTTGCGTATGCCGTCGGACAGCTCGGCCGGATAGCGGTCGGCGTAGTCGCCGAGGTAGACCTGCGCGAGCCGGGTCCGGGCCGCGGTCAGGGCCGCCTTGCCGTGCAGGCCGCCGTGCTTGCGCAGAGGCAGCGCGACGTTCTCGGCCAGGGTCATCGCGTCGAACAGGGTCGCGCTCTGGAACACCATGCCGACCCGGCGTCGCACCGGGTAGAAACCGCGCTCGTCGAGCTGATCGATCCGCCGGCCGTCGAACCAGACCTCGCCGCCGTCGACCCGCAGCAGCCCGACGAGGTGCTTGATCGTGACCGACTTGCCGACGCCGGAGGTGCCGATGATGAACAGGATCTCGCCGCGGGTGACGTCGAGGTCCATGCCGCGCAGCACCGGCTTGCCGTCGAACGCCTTGTGGACGCCGACGAAGCGGACGATCGGGCCGGGCGCGGGCAAAGGCGAGGCCGGCGCGGTCACAGCTGGCCGCCGAGGAGCACGAGCGCGCCGACCGACAGCACGAAGTCGAGGACGATGACCGCGAACGAGCTGCCGACCACCGCCGCGGTGGTGGCCCACCCGACGCCCTCCGACGAGCCCCGGGCCCGCAGCCCGCAGAAGCCGGCGACGATCGGGATGGCGGCGCCGTAGCAGCACGCCTTGAGCACGCCGAGCACGACGTGGCGCGGCATGACCGCGCCGAGGTCGAAGAACGTGCGCGGGTTGACGCCGAACGACAGGTACGCGGTCAGCCCGCCGGCGCCGATCAGGATCGACGCGCCGAGGACGCTCAGGACCAGGGTCATCACCAGCGCGGCGACGAACCGCGGCACCAGCAGGTAGTCGATCGGCAGCACGCCCGACATCCGCAGCGCGTCGAGCTGCTCGGTGACCTTCATCGAGCCGATCTCGGCGGCGATGCCGGCCCCGACCCGGGTCGCCAGCATCATGCCGGTGAGGGTGGGGCCGAAGTCCGAGATGACCAGCCGGATGTAGTTCTTGCCGACCATCGACAGGTCGCCGACCGAACGCTGGAACTGCAGGCACCCCTGGTAGATCATCACCATGCCGATGAAGCCGAGGGTGACGGCCACGAACAGCACCGAGCGGTTGCCGATGGCGTGGAGCTGGGCGACGGTGGCGCCCGGCGCTCGTCGCGCGCCGGCCCGGCGCTGACGGATCAGCCCGGCGATCACGCCGACGAACACCATCCACAGCTCGACGATGGCGTGGCCGAGGTCGAGCGTGGCGGCGCCGAGCCCGGCGATCCGGTCGGCGACCCGGCCGGTCAGCCCGGCCGTGCGCGGGTCGCGATCGTCGGTCATGCGCTCACGTAGGTCAGGAAGAAGTCGAGCAGCATGATCGCCGCCGCCGCCGCGACCACCGCGTTGTTGACCGCGCGGCCGACGCCGACCGCGCCGCCCCGGACGGTGACCCCGAAGTAGCAGGAGCTGAGCGCGATCGCGGCGCCGAAGCCGACCGACTTGTAGACCCCGTGCAGGAAGTCGGCCGGGGTCAGGTTGTCGGCGAAGCTGGCGTACATCACCTGCCACTCGATGCCGAGCACCGCCTTGGCGACCACGGCGGCGCCGACCAGCGCGACCAGATCGCCGATCACGGTCAGGCACACCAGCATCACCAGCATCGCCACCACCCGCGGCACGATCAGGTACTGGATCGGGTCGATGGCCAGGGCCCGCAGGCCGTCGAGCTGCTCGGTCACGGTCATGGTGGCGAGCTCGGCGGTGTTGTTGGCGCCGACCCGGCCCGAGAACATCAGCGCGATCAGGATCGGCCCGAGCTCGCGCAGCACCGCGTAGCCGGCGGCCCAGCCGGCCAGCGACGTCGCGCCCAGGTTCTTCACCAGCGGCGCCGACTGCACGACCATCAGGCCACCGGCGAAGAACGCGGTCAGGGCGACGATGGGCACCGAGCGGTTGCCCATGCGATGGAGGTTGTAGACCAGCTCGCGCCCGTCGAGCCGCGGCGGCAGCAGCGCGCGCAGGACCTGGCCGGTCATGATCACGATGCCGCCGACCTCGCGCGCCAGCCCGATGGCGCGGGCGCCGAGTTGGGTGACCGCAGAGGGGCCGGCCATGGGCGGCCAATCTACCCTGGGGCCACGAAGATGTTCGCGGTGGCCCCGACTTCCGATGCGAGATCCGATGGCGCCGGGTGCGATCACGACGCCCTTCGACACCAACAACAACGCGAACGCCATCAGCCCCTCGTTCAACGCCAACATGTCGACGACGCAGTACCAGTATGCGCAGTCCTCGCCCGAGATCGACTTCTACGAGTACGTCGCATTCTGGAACGTCAAGTAGCGCGCACCGCGCCGGGGTCAACGACAACGATGATGTCGTCTACGCGATCGGGCCGTCGAGCTCGCCGCGGACGAACTGGCGGACGACCGGGTCGGTGGCGTCGGCGAGGGCGGCGGCCGGGCCCTGGTGGTGGGCGCGGCCCTGGTACAGGAACAGGGCGTGGTCGACGAAGCCGCACAGCGCGGCGACGTCGGAGCTGACCGCGATCGCGGTGGCGCCGGTGCGATCGTGGTCGGCGCGCAGCAGGTCGTACATCTTCGACGTCGTGACCGGATCGAGGCCGGCGGTCGGCTCGTCGTACAGCACCAGCTCGGGGCTGGCGATCGTGGCTCGGGCGATGCCGACCCGCTTCTTCATGCCGCCCGAGAGCTGCGCCGGCCAGCGTTGATCCTGGCCGCCGAGCCCGACCGAGCGCAGCCGCTCGTCGACCCGGGTCGCGCGCTCGCCGTCGGCGACCCCGCGCTGGACCAGCGGGAAGCCGACGTTGTCGCCGACGGTCAGGAAGTCGAACAGGGCGTAGTTCTGGAACAGCATGCCGATCCGGGCCCGGACCGGCGCCAGCCGCTCCTCGCTCCAGCCGGTGACGTCGACGCCGTCGATCGCGATCCGGCCCGAGGTCGGTGGCACCAGGCCGGCCATGACCTTGAGCAGCACGCTCTTGCCGCCGGCGGCCGGCCCGATGATGCCGAACCGCGCCCCGGCCGGCACCGCCAGGCTGATGCGATCGAGCACCAGCCGGTGGCCGAAGCGGACAGAGACGTCGGTGAGCTCGATCATCGGGTTCGTGATCAGTGTCCGAACGCCGGACAGTCGGGGCGATGGGTGAGCTCGGTGGCCCGCGGCGCGAACCGCGACGCCGGATCGTGCGCGAGCAGCCGGGCCGCGACCCGGCAGGCCGTGGCGACGTCGCCGTCGACGAGGGCGAGCTCGGCCCGGCCGGCCAGCGCGTCGTCGATCAGGATCGACCGCGGGTAGTCCATGGGCAGGCGGGCGAACGCGGCGGCCGCGGCCCGGTGATCGCCGAGGTCGTCGCGCAGCACGATCGCGAGCAGGAGCTGGGCGTCGTCGAGCCAGACCGAGAAGTACGAGCCGGTGCCGAGCGCGACCTCGCGGGTGGCGAGCAGGCCGCGCAGCCGCGCCACCGCGCCACCGCTGTCACCGCGGGCCCGGGCCAGCAGCGCGCCGCGCCAGCGAGCGTCGTCGCGCAGGCCGCTGCGCGGATGGTCGACCGGCAGGCGATCGTAGAGCACGAGCGCGGCCGCCGGATCGTGGAGTTCGTGCTCGGCGAGGTCGGCCAGCCACCACAGCAGGTTGTCGGTGACCGCGGTGGCGGGCAAGGCGGTGGCCAAGGCACTCAGCCGCTGCCACAGCGCCTCCGGCTGGTCCCGGCGGACCCGGGCGACCAGGAACTCCACCGCGTCGGCAGCCCGCGGCTCGTCGGGCTGCTCGATCACCAGCCGCCACAGCTCGCGCCCGGCCCGCTCGAGCTGACCGGCCGCGAACGCCAGCCGCCCGGCCCGGAACCGGGCCTCGGCCGCGACGTCGTCGGTCAGGGCCCGGCGATCGACGGCCGGCAGCAGGCTGGCGTCGCCGGCCGCGGCGTCGGCGATCGTGACGTAGCGGGCGATCGCCAGGTCGACGTCGCCCTGGTCCTCGAGCACCTCGCCGCTGGCCAGGAGCGCCCGCCCGCAGGCGGCCCGAGCCCGCCGATCCGGGCGCGGCCCGTGGCACACCCGCGCGATGCGCACCTGCAGGTCGCCGGTCGCGGATCCACCCTGGGCATCGTCGCCACCGGGCCCCGGCGGCTCGTCGCGGCCGGCCGGCGCCGAGCACGCCGCCACCAGCGCGAGCGCGACCGCCGCCGCTCGGGCCGTCGCCACGATCAGGCCTTCGCGCCGAGCCCGGCCCGGGCCGCCGCCGCCACCACCGCGGCCGCGCGCTCGCAGCCGGCGCGGTCGACGTCGAGGTGGGTGATCAGCCGCAGGCGGTTGCCGGCGAACGCCGAGCAGCGCACGCCGTCGGCGGCGCAGGCCGCGGCCAGCTCGCTGGCGACCAGGGGCGCGGTCACGCCGACCATCACGATGTTGGTCTGGACCCGGGCCAGGTCGACGGTGAGCCCCGGGACCTCGGCCAGCCGCTCGGCCAGGAGGCGGGCGTTGGCGTGATCCTCGACCAGGCGGGCGCGGTGGTGGGTGAGGGCGTGGAGGCCGCCGGCGGCGAGGATGCCGACCTGGCGCATGCCGCCGCCGTACATCTTGCGGAAGCGGTGGCAGCGGGCGATCACGTCCTTCCCGCCGACCACCAGCGAGCCGGCCGGCGCACCCAGGCCCTTCGACAGGCACACGCTGACCGTGTCGAAGCCGGCGGCCAGGCTGCGCTCGCTGCGGCCGCTGGCCAGGGCCGCGTTCCACAGCCGGGCGCCGTCGAGGTGCGCGCGCATGCCGAGCGCCCGGGTCGCGGCCAGCACCGCGGTCAGCTGGTCCTCGGGCCAGCACGTCCCACCGCCCATGTTGTGGGTGTTCTCGATCGCGACCACCGTGGTCGGCGACAGGTACGAGACGTCCGCCTTGTAGGCCGCGCGCACCTGCTCGGCGGTGAACCGGCCGTCGCCGGCCAGCACCTGGGTCTGGGCCCCGGCCAGCGCCGCCAGCGCGCCCGACTCGAAGAGCCAGCAGTGCGCGTCCTGGCCGACGATCACCTCCTCGCCGGGTCGGGTCAGGGCCCGCAGCGCGAGCTGGTTGGCCATGGTGCCGCTGGGCACGAACAGCGCGGCCTCGTGGCCGAGCAGGTCGGCCACCGCCTCCTCGAGCAGCCGCGCGGTCGGATCTTCTCCGTAGACGTCGTCGCCGACCTCGGCGGCCGCGATCGCGGCGCGCATCGCCGCGGTCGGGCGGGTGACGGTGTCGGAGCGGAGGTCGACCACGGGCGCAGCCATCGCCGCACTCTACCCCGTGCCCACGGCTACGGCGCAGGCGAGGGTGCGGGCGCAGGCGTGGTCGCGGGCGGATCCTTGGCCTTGTCGTGCGCGGGCGGCGGCGGCGGCGGGTTGCCGAGCTCGGCCCGCAGCTTGGCCTCGAGCTTGTCGAGCAGGACCGCCTCGACGTAGCTGGGCTGGCCCTCGATCGTCAGCACCAGCCGCGCCGCCGGTCGACCGGTGCTGTCGGCGGTGATGAGCTCGAGCGAGCCGGGGTAGGACTTGCCGTCGATCGTGACCTCGAACAGCACGTAGCCGGCGCCCGCGTCCTTCTCGGTCAGCTTCGCGTGGGCGTCGATCCGCAGGAAGCGGACCGCGGTCGGGAACACCCGGTCGGCGGCGTAGATCACCAGCCGGTCGCTGCGGGCCCAGGCTGGCGCGGGCCGACCGGCGGCCAGCGCGGTGACGAGCGCGGCGAACAGCAGAGCGACGACGAGGCGGGGCCGGATCAAGCCGGGCCAGGATCGCCCTGGGCCGCGTCCGCGTCCAGTTTTCGCGAGGCCCGCAGCTCGGCGAACGAGACGTGGCGCGAGGCCAGGGCCAGAGCGCCCATGCCGATGTACCAGACGACTTGGAGAAGGTGGATGAAGATGGCGTAGGCCAGGACGGTGCCGTACAGCGTGAGCTGGCCGCTCGACGCCGCCAGGTCCTGGTTGGCCGCCGCCGGGCCCAGGTACAGCGACACGCCCAGCATCGTGAACCACTGGAACTGGCCGACCAGCCCGGGCGAGTTCGGCAGCGTGAGGCCGACCGCGACCAGGCCCATGGTCGCGAACGCGCCGACCATCGACAGGTGCAGGCCGAAGCCGCGGGCCAGAAGCCAGGTCGCGAAGCCGTTGGCCGCCCAGTACGCCAGCGTCCACGCCATGAACCAGGCCAGGTTGCGGCCGTCGCGCAGCACCGCGAGCCCGCGGATCATCTCGAGCAGCTTGGTCTCGATGATGCCGGCGATGCGTGGCGCGAACCGGGGCAGGAGCGTCATCCGCAGCGAGAATTTCACGGTCGCCTCGGGCCGGTTCATCGCGAACACCACGAAGACGAGGGCCGCGGCGAACACGCCGAGCGCGACGTACGCCGTCGGCATCATCCAGCCCGGTGCGCCCGGCCCGCGCAGCGCCATGAAGCAGGTGAACACCAGCACCGACACCACCAGGCCGTCGATGATCCGCTCGACCGCGACGGTGCCGAGCGCCGCCGACGCGGAGATCTCGCCCTTGCGCCGCAGCAGCGCCGGGCGCACGAACTCACCGAGCCGGGCCGGCAGGACCAGGATGGCCATGAAGCCGACCGACGACACCGCCAGCAGGCGGCCGAAGCTGATCCGGACCCCGAGCGGCGCCAGCAGGTAGTGCCAGCGCCACGATCGGCACAGGTGGACGAACGCGATGAGCGCGTAGAAGCCGGCGACGTACGGCAGGAACTTCGCCATCTCGAGGTGGTGGAGGACCGCCTTCAGGTTCGTGATCGCGGCGTGCGACGGCCACATCAGCCACAGGAACAGCGCCAGCATGCCGACGCTGATGACGAGGTTGATCGCGAGCTTCATGGGCGGCCGTGGTCTCGGTCAGGCGGTCATTCGGGCAGCTCGCCGGCGAGCGCGGCCCGGGGCCCGTCGTCGAGGAGTCGGGTCACCGCCGCGGCGCCGAGGCGCTTGGCGATCCAGGCGATGCCCTCGGCGGCCGCGCGGACGTCCTCGAGGGTGTGGGCGTCGGACGCGACCGCCGCGGCGATCCCGTCCTCGACGAAGTGGCGCGCCATCTTCTGCTGGCGCTTGCCGTGGTAGCCGGCGATCGCGGCGAGGTCGATCACGAACGCGCAGTTGGCGCGCAGCCGCTCGACCAGCCCGTGATCGTCCCACAGCCCCTCGTAGCGCTCGGGGTGGGCGAGGATCGGCGCCTTGCCGGCCATCCGCAGCTTGAACAGGTGATCGACCAGACCGACCGGCAGCGCCTGTGGCCGCAGCTCGACCAGGAAGGCGTTGCCGTCGTCGTAGGCCGGGATCGCGCCGCGCTGCGATCGCTCGAAGAACACATCGTCCCACATGTTCTCGGCGGCGAGCCGGAGGGCGGGCCCGGGGCTGCCGGTGAGGGCGGCTCGCAGCGTCACGAAGGCCTGATCGATCGCGCCTCGGCTGGGCAGGAACTGGCCGGCCTTCTGGTGTGGGGTCGCGTAGATGTCGGAGAAGCCGAGGGCGCCCAGGCCGGCGATCATCGCCCGCGAGGCGGCCAGATCACGGGCGCCGTCGTCCAGGCCGGGCAGGACGTGGCTGTGGAGGTCGAGGAAGCCCACTCAGGAGCGGGATGTAGCGCAGGACCGACGGCCGGAGCAAGGACGACGCAAGGGCGAGCAAGGGCGACGCAACCGAGCCGGACCGGGCGTGTCCTCGGTTCTGTGCCGTTGCCGGCTCGGATCTAGCGTGATAGTGATCAAGTAGTTTCCGTCGAGTACCCCCGGGAACGTAGCTGCGGCGCAACCGCGCGAGGACAGTATGGCCGAGACCCAGAAGCGTGAGAGCTCCGTCCTATTCTCGCTGCGCGAGCTGCGCTCCATCGAGGAGACCCGCGTCAAGGAGGAGGAGGACGCCGTCAAGGCGGCCGAGGAGGCCAAGGTCCGGGCCAAGATGGACGAGGAGCGCCGAGGCCGCGACGCCGAGGAGGCCAAGGTCCGCGCCCAGGAGGACGCTGCCCGCCGCGACCGCGAGGCCGCTGACCAGCGGGCCCGCGAGGACGCGGTCCGGGTGCAGGAGGCCGAGGCCCGGCATCGAGCCGAGCAGATGGCCCAGCTCGAGGCTCAGCGTCTGCAGCACGACATGGAGATCCGTCGGCGCGAGGTCGAAAAGAAGCGCCCGACCTGGCTGCTGATCACGGTCGGCGCCTCGCTGGTCGCCGTCGCGGTCGTGATCTTCCTGTTCGTCCAGATCCGCGCCGACAATGCCGAGAAGGACCGGGCCAAGCGCGACGCGCAGGCCCAGGCCGAGAAGGACCGCAAGGCCAAGGACCAGGCCCAGGCCGATCAGCGCGAGCTG